>NZ_JAAFKD010000001.1:300000-578324 GCF_013299165.1 Microcoleus sp. bin38.metabat.b11b12b14.051 | reverse complement strand
GCCCGATGCCCGATGCCCGATGCCCGATGCCCGATGCCCGATGCCCGATGCCCTAGAATTAATCTTCTAATTGTTGAACAGATGATACTTCAACTGCGGTAACATCGATCGTACCGGGCGGTGTCATGCGGCTAAAATGACCTTGCTCTATTTTCAGAGGTTCGCCACAATTCGTACACTGACACTGAGTTTGATTTAAACCCGTCAATTCGTATTGACAAACAGGACAGTTACCTTGAATTAAATTGCGTTTCAACCACCACTGAAGCGCGAAAAATCCCACCACAGGTGTCAGCAGGAAAAAACCTACTACAATCAATAATGATTTAACTATCCAACCCAAACCAATTGACACCAACACACACGCGATGCCCAACAGTATCAGCCAATTGCTAATACGCGGTAGGTTTAAAGAAATTTTGGGGGTGCCTTGGTTCACGGTGGTCTCCTTTGGTGTCTTTTCCGGTAGGCATAACTCTATCCTACTCAGAAATTCAGGCGGTCGATCGAGTTAATATTTCTATTGTACACCCTGAAACCGCTCTCTACGTTACAAGTTAATCGGACTCAGAAGGTTAAAGAACCCCTTGTAAGAATTCACACAGCGATTCAAAACTAAATCTTGCCAGGGTTTGTTCCCTCAACCAAGTGCGATCGCACTTTCGATCTTTTCCTCGCAGCATTTCCACACAAGCAACCGCTACTGCTGTGGCATCTCGGCGATCGACTCTCCATCCCAGTTTACCATCTTGCAGCGGATCTGCCGACCCGTCCGCGTCTCCCGCCAGCACGGGCAATCCGCAAGCTAGAGCTTCCAAATACACTATACCGAAGCCTTCCTGGGACGGCATGACATAAGCATCGGCTAACTGGTAGTGTGCTGCTAAATCTGCTGTCGGTACAAAACCCGCAAATATGACTTTTTCGGTAACTCCCAAATCGACGGCGAGTTTTGCTAATCTAGGGCGATCGTCTCCCCTACCAATTACTAAGTATTTCACATTGGGAAAACTTTTGGCAATTTCTGGCAAAGCTTGAATTGTGACATCGACACCTTTGTAACTATCGGTCGATCGCAATCTGGCTACAGTCATCAATATTTTAGCACCAACCAGATCGTACTTTTCTAATAAATGCGCGGGTTTGGAGCCGATAGTAAATATATTTTCATCGACAATACAAGGCACTATTTGGAATTTGTCGGGATTTAAATTGTTGAGTTCGCAAGTGCGATCGCGCGTGTACCTGCTAATAGTCCAAATGCTGTCAGCTTGTCTCATTGCTATTTGGTATTGCGGCCCAAGTGTTTTCCAAACTTCCTTGCCGTAAGTTAAAATCGTGTACGGAATTCCCAATGGCTGGCATAACGTTTTAATCAGCGGTGCGAGTTTGATGTGACCGCAGAAAACCCGTTGAGGTCGTTTTTGCAGCAAGCTGGTTAACAATTTGGCGGCAAACTTCAGACGGCCAAACCCAGCGGGAGCAGTTTTTAGGTAATAAAATTTGAGATTTTTGGAATCGAAGGGATTGTGAGAATCTGGCGAATCTCGCAATAGGAAAACTTCTGCTGGTGGAAAGTTGTTTGCTGCCCCTAGTGACAGGTAAGCTTTCAGGATGTCTTGACTGTAGGATTGAATGCCACCTTCACTGGCAAATATTTCGAGGAAACAGAACAAGCAAGAAGACTCGGCGGTGGTTGAAACCGCGTCTGTACAAACAAAACCCGCCGACGCGGGTTGAATATCAGAAGTCGTGGGGTGCGTCGCCATGAAAAATCCCTCGCCTTGCATATCCACAATCTTACAGCGACACACCCGTGCGAACGCAGCCCGTGTAAACAACCCGGAGTTTCGCTGCGCCCAAGACTTCCTTCTTCGGCAAAACTTGGTGATGAAACTCGGATAACTTTCCGAGGCGCGCCACCTCCGAGTAGCAAACCCCGTCTCGGGTTTCATTGGAGCCCAAAAACAAAAAGCCCCTCACCATCGCTGGTTTGGGGAGAAAATTATCAGGGTGCATCTACTAATGTGCTTACTATAGCATCATTTTGTGGGGTGTCACCCATCATGGGTGACACCAAGACAGATTTTTCGATGAGAATAAGTTATGTTTGAGGTAATAAATGATTGCCAAAGCTTGTATGTCCGATCGCATTGTCGCTGTTAACTTAAGATAGGACAGACGCAAAAATCCTCAGAAACCCTGTAAATTGGTAGATTCATGCTCGCGAAAGCCGATAATTTTCCAGAAATCGGGTTGGCGATCGCAAGTCCTATATTATTTAGAATAAATCCGTGCTAGACCTCAAATTAATCCGAGAAAATCCGCAAGCCGTACAAGAGAGCCTCAACACTCGCGGAGGCAACCACGAAATCGAGCCGATTTTGCAATTAGACAAACAGCAGCGAGAGTTGGAAGGCAAGCGATCGCAACTACAAGCCCGCAGCAACGAAATAGCCAAGCTCATCGGCAAAAAAAGACAATCGGGTTTACCCCTCGAATCTCCCGAAATTCAAACTTTGCAAGCAGAAGGGAACGCAGTCGGCACGGAGTCGAACGAATTGCAAGTACAGGAAAAAGACTTAAAAGCTCAAATTGAAGCGTTATTGTTGCCATTACCTAACTTGCCAGGTAAGTCAACTCCCCTGGGCAAAAATGAAGATGAAAATGTCGAAATCCGGCGCTGGGGTGACGAATACATTCCCCAAAATCCCGATATTTTGCCACACTGGGAAATCGGGGAAAAATTAGGAATTCTCAACTTTGAACGGGCCGTAAAAATTGCTAGTCCCCGATTTGTCACGTTAGTGGGAGCTGGTGCGGCTCTGGAAAGAGCGATTATTCAATTCATGCTCGACCGCCATACAAAAGCGGGTTATGTAGAAGTCATTCCCCCACTTTTAGTTAATACTGAATCCCTCACTGCAACAGGTCAATTGCCGAAATTTGCTGAAGAAAGTTTCAAGTGCAATGAAGATGATTTATGGTTGATTCCTACTTCCGAAGTTCCGGTGGTCAATTTGTACCGAGGTGAAATTTTGACAGCAGAACAGTTGCCAATTTATCACTGTTCTTTTACTCCTTGTTTTCGCCGGGAAGCTGGCAGTTACGGCAAGGATACGCGGGGATTAATTCGGTTGCACCAATTTAATAAGGTGGAATTGGTGAAACTCGTGCATCCGAGTACCTCGGAAGCCGAGCACGAGAAGCTGGTGCAGGATGCTGAGGGAGTTTTGCAGGCGCTGAAATTGCCTTATCGGGCGATCGAGCTTTGTACCGGCGACTTAGGTTTCGCCGCGGCAAAAACCTATGATTTAGAAGTCTGGCTGCCTTCTGCGGGCAAATACCGCGAGATTTCGAGTTGTTCCAATGTCGCAGATTTTCAAGCGCGACGAGCGAATATTCGGTTTAAAGAAGCGGGGAAAAAGGGTACTCAATTCGTGCACGCGCTTAACGGTTCTGGTTTGGCTGTGGGCCGGACAATGGCTGCAATTTTGGAGAATTACCAGCAGCCAGATGGGACGGTGAAAGTGCCGTTCGTGCTGCAATCTTATCTCGGGCGCGAAATTTTGTAAATCAGGTTCTCTGGTTGGGACTTCAGTCATTTTGTGAGAAAAAATGATGACTAAAGTCCTTACAGATTCCCACCAACTAATCACCCGCTAATCGCGGTTTTATCGCTAGAAGGTTCCCCGCTAGCAGGAGGCTCGATCGTATCGCCAAAGGCAATCCGCAGAAATGGCGGAGCTACAAAAGTTGTCAGAATCACCATGATAATAATTGAAACTTCCAACGGCTTATCCAGAACCCCGCTCGCCGAACCGATCGCAGCAAAGACTAACCCAACTTCACCCCGAGGAATCATCCCTACTCCGATCGCCCATCGATTGATTCCAGGCTGACCAAATACCGCCCAACCTGTCACCAGCTTCCCCAAAATCGCCACTACAATCAAAAATACCGCAATCAAAAGCCCCGCCCGATTCTCTGGTACTGTTGGGTTCAAAACCCCCAAATCCGCGCGGGCGCCGACGGTTACAAAAAAGATGGGAACAAACAAATCGGCGATCGGTTTTACCAATTCATCCAACTCATTCCGAGCATCACTTTCATCCAAAACTAAACCAGCCGCAAACGCACCCAAAATCGCTTCGAGATGAATTGCATTACCCAGAAAAGCCATGAAGAAAGCAAAGATAAACGCGGGGATAACTATATTTCCGCGAGTTTTTAGTGTTTCGACTGCCGCTGTAAAGATTTTGTTAAAGATACTGCCCAACAGAATCGAACCTAACAGAAATGCAGTGGCACCGACGATCAAATAGATGACATTAACAACATCAATTTCACCAGTTTTTGCTAAACTTGCAACCACTGCCAAAACAATAATTCCCAACACATCATCAATTACTGCGGCACCGACAATAATTTGACCTTCTTTCGATTGTAGCCGTCCCAATTCAGACAACACTTTAGAGGTAATTCCGATGCTGGTTGCTGTCAAAGCAGCCCCCGCAAAAATTGCCGGAATCGCCGCCGTATGAAAAATAATCATCAAGCCCGCAGTACCGGCGATAAACGGTACTGCTACGCCAACACAAGCGACAACGGTAGCTTGAATTCCGACTGCTTTGAGTTGTCTGAGATCGGACTCCAAGCCAATTTCAAACAGCAGAATAATTACGCCCAATTCAGCTAAGACTGAGATGACTTCACTTTGCGATTCAAAGACGCTGGTGAGGGCGGCGGGTGATAGATGATTAATCGATTGCAGCACTGTCATAATTCCTGAGTTGGAGGCTGACAGCCCTGCTTCGGGAAAAACGATGAGATGTAAAGCTGATACACCAACAATCACTCCGGCGACAAGTTCGCCCAAAACTGGCGGAAAATCCAAGTTTCTCGCTACTTCTGCGCCGAGTTTACTGGCGAGATAGATCACTACTAAACTCAGCAAAACTCCGCTGAGGACGATCGGCGAATTTTCGGAATCGACTGTGGCTAACAAAGGTAGGGGAGCAATTAGCGATGCTATCCCTGAACTAAAAGCTGTAATTGTATGGTTCAAAAACATGATACGATTCAGTTGACAGTTGACAGTTGACAGTTGACAGTTGACAGTTGAGAGTTGACAGTTGACAGTTAACAGTTAACAGTTGACAGTTGAGAGTTAACAGTTGAGCGAAGTCGAAGAGTTGACAGTGACCTAGAACCAAGAGGATTGGAGTAATTAATCATCTTCTTTTAATTTTTTAAGACAAGGGATTCGCTTTAAACCAATCCTTTCTGATAAGAAAGACATTCAAATCCAATAATCCCGGATGCAGATCAACTTAAGGGTTCCGGTTTTGTTAAGGCGGGTTGTGCAGATTCAAACGATTAAGCAAAAGCGGAAGAACCCAAATCTGGCGGTACATCCTGCCACCGCCCTTGTCCAACTGCTTGAATTGCTTCTTTTAGCAAGATATCGCCGGTATAAATGGCTCTACCGACGATCGCACTTTTGACACCAATTGGTTCTAAAGCCAACAAACTCAACAAATCTGCGATCGAACTGACGCCGCCCGAAGCAATCACCGGAATCGAAATCGAGTTAGCAATTTCGCGCAAAGATTCCAAATTCGGCCCTTCCATAGTACCGTCGCGGTGAATGTCGGTGTAAATAATTTCCGCCGCCCCTAATTCTGCCATTTTTTGCGCCAATTCTGTTGCTAAAACTTCGGAGGTTTCGAGCCAGCCTCTTGTCGCAACTTTACCATTTCTGGCATCAATGCCGACCAAAATGCGATCGGGAAATTCGGTACACAATTCGCCGACTAATTGCGGTTGTTCGACGGCGACAGTGCCGAGAATGGCGCGCTGCACGCCTAGATTGAGAATTGACGCGACAGAAGGGCGATCGCGCATACCGCCTCCTAACTGACAGGGAACGTCTACTGCGCGGACGATCGCCTCAATGGCTGCGAGGTTGACGGGATGACCGGCTTTGGCGCCATCGAGATCGACTAAATGCAGCATTGTGGCGCCTTGATTTACCCACTGTCTGGCGACTTCCACGGGATTGTCGTTAAAAGTTTGGGACTTGGCGTAGTCTCCCTGATACAGTCTGACGCATTTTCCGTCCAAAAGGTCGATCGCTGGAATGATATTCATGATTTGGTAATTGGTAATTGGTGATTGGTAATTGGTGATTGGTAATTGGTAATTGGTCATTCGTCATTGGTCATTCGTCATTGGTCATTCGTCATTCGTCATTAGTCATTGGTCATTTGACAAATCCCTTTCTCTGTCCCTCCTTCTTCCTTCTTCCTTCTTCCTTCTTCCTTCTTCCCTCCTTCTTCCTTCTTCAGCCACATTCGCAACCGCTGTTTAAATGAAACATAATCGATGACGACAGAGTTGACCATACTGGAGTATTGATTTCAGCTTCTCGTAAAGCTTCCGCCGTCCAATCGTTGCAAGTCCTCAAAATCGAGTAACTGCCTTTTGATTCAAAAAAACTGTCACTGTTGTAGTAGCCATAGCTAATTTTTATTTTGTTAGCTCCGGCGTCCAATAGGAACGAATTTTTAATAAAATTTACCATATTTAGATAGTGTTGTCCACTAATTTTAACAGATTTGGTATCTATATTTTGGGGAATAACCTGATAACCTTGAACGTGGAGCGTAGATGGAGTAGGTATAAATAGTGCGTTGAAAGCTATAACTGGGTTGATGGTTCCTGATGTGGGAGTTTCCAGCATAAAAGCTCTATCTCCCCAACCAAAAGATAAATATTTGTACTCATGATTAGCGTCCCGCCCTATTTTTGTTAGCGGTAAATATTGATTCCAGTTAAAATATTGATTTTTAACTGGAACGATGATTTCGGTGTGGATGCCTTGGTTAGAAACTTGTACGCTAACTGTGCAATTTTTTTGCGAGGAGTGTTCCCACTTTCGGGGAGTCAGGTAGCCGATCGCACCAAGGATAGCAACTAGACATAAATTAAGAATACAAATGTGGCAAATTAATTTCTTATTGAACATTTTAGTTATTTTAAGGTTGGTAGTAAGGACTTTAGTTTTTAATAATCTTAAGAATAAGGACTGAAGTCCTCACTACGAACCTTTGAGAATAAGGACTGAAGTCCTCACTACGAACCTTTGAGAATAAGGACTGAAGTCCTCACTACGAACCTTTGAGAATAAGGACTGAAGTCCTCACTACGAATTGTTTTCAAAGGGCGGGCGCTGCTTCTTTGTGGGAAAGAATTGTTGCAAAGCTGAATCCCGCTGTTCAGGCGTTTCTTTAGCCCAACTCGACAAGCTTTCATAGAAAAAGAACGAAACCCCGGCAAAATTTCTTTTGCGGACTTCTTGGACTTGCTCTTGAATTTGTTTAAGCGGAACCGGATTGTTTTTCAAACCTGTTAAAATCCCGATCGCAGTTGGGATGTGTGCTTTAGCTAATTTGACTTCTTCTCGTTCCAATTCAGCATTAAAACGCTTGATGTCATTGCGATAAATCTGCAAGACAATTTCTTCAATATAACCGCGTCTTTCCCAGCTAAACCAGTCCTGTAAATGTGCCGGTAGCGCAAAGTGCAGAGGATTGGGAGATAAGCTGATAATACATTTTTGTTTGCGGGATTTGATTGCTGTAAAAATTCGCGCCATAAAGTCGTTAATTCTATCGGCGCGCCAGCGTATCCAGAAAGTTTCACGGGCGTCGTTGGACGGAGGGCTTTTGATTTGTTCCTGATACATTAACACTGTTTGCGGCTCATAGCCAAATTCTACTGGCAAACCGAAGTGATCGTCAAATTGAATACCATCTAAATCGTAATTGGCAACAAGTTCTATGATTAAATCTAAGATAAACTTTTGAACTTCTGGATGAAAAGGATTGAGCCAAACTCGATCGTGCGTGCCTTCTTTCCAAATAGTTGAACCGTCGCGCCGCCGCGCCAACCAGTCGGGGTGCAGTCGGGCTAATTCCGATTCGGCTGGCGCCATAAAGCCAAACTCAAACCACGGGATGACTGCGATACCTTTCTTATGTGCTGCTGTGATAATTTCTTTGAGGACATCTCGCCCTTTTAATGTTGGTGTGGGATCGTTTAAATATCCAAATACTCGTTTTGTGACACCGCTGGGATGAATGGTATAACCCCCTTGCCAAACTGTAGGATAAATGGTATTAAAATTTAGTTTGTCTAGTCTATTTACAGCATCATTTATGTTTTTTTTAGAAAAAATAACGTCGCTGTCAATGTTAGTCAGCCAGATGCCGCGCAATTCGGTTGTTGGAGTTTTGGGCGGAGTTTGAGCCTCGATTCGTGGGGAGAAAATGGCGGCGGAGGTAAGGGCGATCGCAAAAACAACTATTAAAGCCAGTATCCGCCACCATTTGTGCAGTTTAATCATCATTTTTCGCAAACACCACAGCTTAACATAATACTGTAATGTTCGCACTACGCACCTTACTTTCTTCAACCCACGGAGGTGGGTTTTGTCTGTATAGTCGCGGTTTCAACCGCCGAGTATTTCTGCGATCCCCTTAAGAATAACCCGGTAATTTCATCACTTGGCGGTAGTGCGATTCAATCTCGCTCACCATCGGCGATTGGCGCTTGCTACTCCACTGACTGCGATCGAATAATTCCCGCCTCAAACCATCAACATCAATCGTTTTTACCTTACCTTCAGCGACAATTTGTTTGCCGTTTACCCAAACACTGTCTACCGCATTAGTCGGGCGTCCCAAAATTAGCAAGCCGATCGGATCGGTGCGTGGCAACAATGATAAACTGGTTAAATCGTACAGCACAAAATCAGCTTTTTTTCCAACAGTGATCGAACCCATTTCATCGCCGAGATTCAAGCCTTTTGCTCCGCCCAGCGAGGCCATTTCTACAGACTGGCGCGGTGTAATCCAGTGGCGGTAATCCAAATCCGTGATATTGTGCAAAATCGAACCAATTTTAATTGCTTCCAGCAAATCTTGCCCGTCGTTGCTAGCGGCGCCGTCGCAACCAAAAGATACGTTAACTCCGGCTTGGCGGTATTTCAAAATTGGTGCAATTCCGCTTCCCAAGCGTAAGTTGCTGAGGGGATTGTGTACGACAGTCGCTTGAGTTTCTGCCATAATCGCTATGTCGGAATCGTCTAGCCACACGCAGTGCGCTAAGGAAGTGCGCGGACTTAAATAACCGATTTGTTTCAGGTGTTCGACAGCGCTACAGCCGTATTTTTCGTGAGCCAACTGTTTTTGAGCGGGCGTTTCTAAGAGGTGGGCGTGCAGGCAAAGATTATAGCGATCGCCAAAATCGATGCAGCCTTCAAATAAAGCATCCGAACACAGTTGAATCCCCGTCGGAGCAAGTAAAACATTAACACCTTTTTCGGGATTATGAAACTCTTTAATTGCAGACTCCATTAACTCCAAAGTTGCCTTTGTCGAGCGAATGTAAGCCGCGTGTTCGATGCCGCCATCGCCCGCAGGCATTCCGGCTGTCAGGGATTCATCTTGAATTAACGGCCCGATAAAAGTGCGGATGCCGATTTCTTGATATGCGCGAACTGCCGCGGCGATTGTCTCTAATTCTTGCCCCGGAATCAAAACTAAATGATCGACTACGCTGGTGCCACCCGATAGCAATGTTTCTACCGCAGTACCCAAGGCACTCAAGTAAACTTGTTCGGGATCGAGAGGCGTGAAATCGTACAATTCGCCAATCCACAACTCCAGCGGTAAAGGAGGAATAATCCCGCGCTGCCACATTTCCGAAGAGTGCGTGTGCGCGTTGACAAAACCGGGCAACAGTAGCTTATTTTTGCCGTCAATTACTATTCCTGTAGGAGCTAAATTCTGGGCGATCGCACTTATGCAGTTATCTGCCACTTGCACGTCTGCGGTTTCATAACCGCTCTCAACCGCAATTAAAGCATTTTGAATGGTAAAGCTCACAGATTTACGCCTTCTAGTGAATTCACATCTATTTATATTTTAGTATTAAATTATCTTCTTTCATCTCGTTCTCCGCCTTTTAAATCTCGTTTAATCTCCTTACCAGGCTATGCCTGGGAACGCATATAAGTGAGGCTCTACCTCGTCGGCGCTTTATTGGAGGCAGAGCCGCCTGCAAGGGATTCTCAGGCACAGCCTGGAAACGATAAAGACTCTAAAAATAGCATATTAAACTAATTTTTGCATAACTTATGTTAAAGTTAATAAATCCTAAAATTTATCAAAATAGTTATCTCGGATACTTAATCTTAGCAAAGATTTAAGATATGACAAGTTAACAACAATCAAATAGTTCTAAAATTAAAAGAGTTTTCAAGTAAAAATTAAGATGAATCCTGAATCTCTCCGCACCTTGGGCGTGCCGCCGAATGCTTGGAAAGTTGATGCTAAAATTGCCGACATCACCCGATCGCCGATCGCGCCTCAACCTCTTACTCTAGAGACAGAAACCAAAACCCTGCGCTTGGATTTAGCAAAAGCAGCAATGTTGGTGATCGATATGCAAAACGATTTCTGTCACCCCGACGGTTGGCTAGCACATATCGGCGTCGATGTAACACCCGCGCGCACTCCAATTGATCCTTTACAAAATTTACTACCAAAATTGCGATCGCACGCCGTGCCAGTTATTTGGATAAACTGGGGAAACCGCCCGGATTTACTCAATATTAGTGCAGCTTCCCGCCACGTTTACAATCCTACGGGCGACGGCGTAGGCT
This sequence comes from Microcoleus sp. bin38.metabat.b11b12b14.051, assembly GCF_013299165.1. Taxonomy (NCBI): domain Bacteria; kingdom Bacillati; phylum Cyanobacteriota; class Cyanophyceae; order Oscillatoriales; family Microcoleaceae; genus Microcoleus; species Microcoleus sp. bin38.metabat.b11b12b14.051. Next base: position 567,592 of record NZ_JAAFKD010000001.1, on the reverse strand, counting down.
TGGGAGATCCGCTACCCAAAAACGGCGCATCTGTTTTGATGGCGGGGAGTTGGGCGGCCTCCGTTGTCGATGAATTGGAACAGAAACCAGAGGATATTTGTGTAGATAAATATCGAATGAGTGGCTTTTGGGATACTCCTTTAGATAGTATCCTGCGAAACCTGGGAAGAACTACACTTTTCTTTGCAGGAGTAAACGCCGATCAGTGCGTCATGGCTACCCTGCAAGACGCTAATTTTCTCGGTTACGACTGTATTTTAGTCAAAGATTGTACAGCTACCACATCTCCAGAGTATTGCTGGCAAGCTACTCTTTATAACGTTAAACAATGTTTTGGTTTTTTGTCTGATTCTCAGGCTATGTTAGAAGCAATTAAATAGGAGTCATTGGTCATTGGTCATTGGTCATTGGTCATTGGTCATTGGTCATTGGTAATAAACTTGGGAACTTGATCGACGGACTAATGACTCTTGGTTCTCATTAATGACAGCAGAAACATATAGCAACCGTCCGTGACAGTTAGGAAGTTATTAATTACTAAAACCCAGGGTTTTCTTCTTCCTTCTTCCTTCTTCCTTCTTCCTTCTTCCTTCTTCCTTCTTCCTTCTTCCTTCTTCCTTCTTCCTTCTTCCTTCTTCCTTCTTCCTTCTTCCTTCTTCCTTCTTCCTTCGGCCATAACAACTCACAAATAACCATAAAAAAATGACAAATCAGTGCATGATTCCTGTGATGAAATCTCCTCAAGATTACCAAGCATTTCGCATCAGCCCAGGAGATACGAATAGATTAGCAATTGTATTCGATCCAGCAACCGCGAATGTTTCATTAACTGTTTGCGTCGAGATTTTCGATGCGGGTGGTAAAACTCCTCCGAACCGCCATCAATTGGCAGTAGAAATGTTTTTTGTACTCAAAGGCAGGGGGCAAGCAACTTGCGACGGCAAAACAGTTAGTATTAAACCGGGAGATAGTTTGTTAGTGCCTCCAATGGGAACTCACGTCATTGAGAATACAGGTAGCGAACGTTTGTACACTTTGTGTATCATGGTGCCAAACGAGGATTTTGTCGAACTAATTCGCAGCGGTACACCAGTCGAACTCGATGAAGAAGATTTAAGAGTTCTCGGGCGATCGGATGTGCTGGTGGCGTGCTAAGTTGGTAGTCATGACTTTAGTCTTTTCCTTAATGATTAAAGTCTTGACTGCAAACTTTTTGATGATACAATGATGATATTCGCAGTTAAATTGTAGCGGGAATTTTCCCTATCAATTTTATTACCCATTCTCCATTAAACCTAAAACCCATTTAACTATGAGCGTTATCTTTCACATCACCCGCAGCCAACAGTGGGAAGAAGCAAAACAAGTGCAATCCTATCGCGGAGATACGCTAGATACAGAAGGATTTATTCACTGTTCCACTTTACCGCAAGTTCTGAAATCTGCAAATAAGTTTTTCGTGGGACAAACAGGATTGCTGCTGCTGTGGATTGACTCGGACAAAGTAGAATCTGAACTTAAGTATGAATTTGCCGCAGGTGAGGATTACCCGCACATTTACGGCCCGCTGAATGTGGATGCTGTGTTGAAAGTTTTTGAGTTTGCAGCGGGTGCAGATGGCAAGTTTGAATTGCCGACAGAATTAACGGAAAGTACAAATTGACCTATCTCATAAGTTTTTGACTGATAGATTAACCGCCCATATAAGGCAATACGGTTCACTTAAGACAGTTCACGGGAAAAATAATGTGACAAATAGACGCTGCGATTGCCGCGCGTGGACGCTCGCAATGACAAATAAACCTTAAGTGAACCGTATTGCCATATAAGGCAGATTGACGGAGATTAACGCAGATAAATGTAGACGCATTTACTGATTGTCGCGGGGCGGGTTTATAGATATTTGGGATGTGCATTACAGATGGTTTGTGAACCAGCCCCTACCAATATTGTTGTGGCGATAGTTGCCAAATCTCAATTAATATTAACCAACTCGGTCGCCAATTTCAGCGCATCTTCGCGAGTGGCAATTCTCCCCTCCACTCGCGCTAATTGAATCTCCATTAACAATTGACCAATTTGCGGACTTCTGGGCAAATTTAAAGATTCCATTAACTCATTGCCGCTAACTAATTGGGTGGGATGAGCAATAATGTCATCAGCATCGAGATAGCGATTAATTAACAGTGAAATATCATCCACAGAAACTCCCGCAGCCACCGCTAAAACTGCTAAAACAGGAAATACTATTCCGACATCCCGAAACAAAAAATACTGGTCTCGTAAGGACATTTCTGCAATCGGTTTTGCTTGCAATTTTGGCAAGTATTTCAAAAGCTCGATCGCACTTTTAATCTCTGCATTACTATACTTCAACCGCAGCAACTCGGTTTCAGCGATTGTCGGATCGGAATTTGCCAAAATAGCTAACTTCCCAACTGCCAACAACGGCGTTTTAATTGTATCGCGAATCGATCGCCCAAACTCTCTCTCCAACTCCGGGTAAATTGTCGCCAAATCAGCAGCACAGGAGTCGATTTTTGTCAAGATATCAAAACGGTCGATCGCACTTGCAAACCAAATCGAAAACAAACCATCTTCGCAACCCTTGCAAATCCAAGGAACACCGTGATTATTGCTCAACAAATAACCCAATTCTGTCCGCACCCGTTCCACCGCCACCCGACTCAACAACGGCGCTAATTCTCGAATCGCCGATTGTGTTTCCGGCTCGATCGCAAAACCCAACTGTGCCGCTTGACGGTAAGCTCTTAATAACCTTAGCGGATCGTCCTCTAAATTCGATCGCGAAATCATTCGCAGCAAACCCAACCGCAAATCAGTTTGACCATCCAGAGGATCGATGATTTCTCCAGTAAAAGGATTGCAGGCGATCGCATTTATCCGAAAATCCCGGCGGTGCAAATCCCCCTCCAGAGTCCCCCCGAAAGCCTCCGCAAAATCCACCGTACCGCCCGCAAACACCACCCGCGCAATCTGTCTTTCCGCATCCAACAAGACAAATCCGCCTTTCGTGCGATCGGCAATTTTTCGAGCAGTTTTCACCGCCCGTGTTAGCATAACGAAGTCTAAATCAAAATAGTGCGATCGGCGGCCCAGCAGCGCATCCCGCACCGCGCCGCCCACCAAATAAACAGGCGGTGTCAGCAGTTCCAAATCGAACGGCCAAGTTTCAGGAGATAGCGTAGGTGGCAAACTATTCGACATTGCAACAAAAATAAATAAACTTACACACAATAAAGCTCTTGCTACGCTAGATTAACAGAAAGCTCGAAATTCACCAATCTTTTTGAAATGCACAGAGGATATCAAGAATGTGTATTTGTATTAACTGCCACTATGTAGATCGCTGCTTCACCTACCACGCCGTAGAAGGACAGCACGAACAAATCCACCTCACCGAAACCCCCGATTTCGACCCCGTAGAACCCACCATCAACGTCAACATTCGCTCCCACCAAGACGAAGTAGAAATGGAATGGGATGTAGTCGGGTGTGAAAGTTTCAAGCAAGAGACCGGCAAATGGGCAAAATTGCGCCCGGGCGAACTTGTACCAACTTGATCGAGAAGGAAGAAGGAAGAGGGAAGAAGGAAGAAGGAAGAGGGAAGAAGGAAACAAATAAAACGCGCTGCTTTTCTTGTTTCTTCTTTCCCATCAATTCCCCATTAGCAATTAGCAATTACCAATTCCCAATTCTAAAATTCTCAATTCCCAATCTGAAATCTAAAATCCAAAATCTAAAATCAAATGTCCTATTGCTTAAACCCAACTTGTCAGAATCCGCAAAACTCCGGTGATGCTGAATTGTGCCAAAGTTGCGGCTCAAAATTGTTGTTATCTAACGAACAATCGCCATCAGCATCTCGCTACCGTACCATAAGAGCGATCGCACAAGGAGGCTTCGGCAGAACTTTCCTAGCAGTTGATCAAACCAAACCGCCGATGTTTTCGCAGTGCGTCATCAAGCAATCTTTCCCGCAAAATACCGCAGCCGCCCAAGCCGCCCAACTATTTCACCAAGAAGCAGCCCAGCTAGAAACATTAGGGAAACATCCCCAAATCCCCGAATTAATCGCGTATTTTGAACAAGATGGGAGACAATATTTAGTACAAGAATTTATAGACGGCAAAAATCTCGCCCAAGAATTAGCGCAAAAAGGAGCATTCACCGAAAATCAAATTCGGCAAATCCTTAACGATTTATTACCAGTCCTCCATTTCGTCCACAAATCGAAAGTCATTCACCGCGATATCAAACCCGAAAATATCATTCGCCGCCGACTATCTCCCGCGCCTTTACCCGCCTTAGAAAATTCCTATCAACCCTCTCCTTTCCAAAAAGATATCGTTTTAGTAGACTTTGGTGCAGCCAAAAAAGTAACAGCAACCGGATTGCCACAAACTGGTACAATCATCGGCAGCGCTGCTTATACAGCCCCAGAACAATTGATGGGAAAAGCAGTTTTTGCCAGCGATATCTACAGTTTGGGCGTTACTTGCATTCACTTGCTGACTCACATTCCTCCCTTCGACTTGTTCGACAGCGCCGAGGATTCTTGGGCTTGGCGCAATTATTTGAAGAGTGCTGTTAGCGACGATTTCGGCCGCATCCTCGATACGATGCTTCAAAGTGCCACCAATCGGCGCTACAATTCAGCCTCCGCAGTCATCCGGCAATTGAACCCCAAACAGGTGTATTTAGAGGGGCAGCCTGTGTTAGACGCGCCGGAAACCCCCGCAGAATCCAAGCCTGCGCTGTCACCGATACCGTCGCTGTTCAGTCTGGAACAGCAAGCCGAAATTCAGCAAGCTTTGCAAAGTGCGATCGCCCCGTACAATGTTACAATCCAAGTCAGTCAAGCCAAGCAAAAGCTAAATATCGTCATCAACCGAACCGAAGACAATCCCATTTACTATCCGCACTTATCCCAAATAATTGCCACCAAACTCACCGATTTACAGTTAAACAAAGTCGCAGCCATTAAACTTTTGGGCAGAGTCAACAATTCTCGCGTCCCCGAATGGAAAGAAGTTTTGGAAACCGATCCTAATATTCAATTTAGTAACAAAAGCTGGCAACGGCAAGACAATCAATTAGTCAAGCCAATCGCCCCTGTTATTACCGAAGAATTTTTGCTCTCGGTGTTGAAAACTAAAAATTTCTGGATAGACTTACTAATGTTTGCTTTAGTTTGGTTTATCTTTGGTTCTCAAATAGTAATTTTTAATTCTGGGTTCGCGCTAATAATTTCATTGGGTTTTATGGTAGTCAAGTATCAAGTTTCTGAAAACAAAGAATTTGCGAATAAGATTTTATTTGCCACTTTAGTAGTGCTGTTTCTCATAACTGGTAGCATGGGTAATTCCAGGATTTTAAATACGGGAATATTTGGCGTCCTTTTGGGTTGCTTGGTTGTGGCTTTACCTCTGTTTTTTGTTAAGGAAAATTATCAATAATCGTGAATAGCAATCCCCAAGACGGAACCTCAGTTAAAAAATACGGCTTAGCCCTCCACACGTCAACCCCCGAATTAGGTTTAGCAATCAGCAATTTTTCCGGCAATTCTCGCTGTCAAACTTGGAATTTGGGCCGGAGTTTAGCAACGGATTTGCATCAGCTTTTAGTAGAGTTTATCCAGCCGCAAACTTGGGCAGATTTGGCTTTTATTGCAGTAGCAAAAGGGCCCGGAGGTTTCACGGGGACTCGCATGGGTATGGTGACGGCGCGGACTTTGGCTCAACAGTTGGATATTCCGGTTTTTGCGATTTCAACTTTGGCGGCTGTCGCTTGGTTGGAACCCCCCCAACCCCCCCTTGCTAAGGGGGGGCTTTTGAGCGAGGAACCACCCCTTGGTAAGAGCGAGGAACCCCCCCAACCCCCCCTTGCTAAGGGGGGGCTTTTGAGTGAGGAATCCCCGCTTGTTTTGGATATCGCGCTGCAAATGCCTGCACAGCGGGGGCAATTATTTGGTGCTGTTTATTCAGTTAATAAGAATTCTGGTGTAACTGAGTTATTTCCTGATACGGTAATGATGGCGGAATCTTGGCAGGAAAAGCTGGAAAGTTGGGAAAATTCCTATCAGTTGATTGAAGTTGGTAGCGAGTTGGGTGCGTCGGTTTCTGGTGTGTTGGAATTGGCTTATTTAGAGTGGAAAAAAGGAAGTCGGCCTGATTGGTTTGATGCTTTGCCTTATTACGGTCAACATCCTGTGCGGGGAAAATGAGCCGATTTTAGATTTTGGATTTGGGATTTTAGATTGAAGAATTGGGAATAATTGATGAATTAAATATTCGTAGGGTGTGTCGCTACGAAAAATCCTCAACAAAGAGCGACAATCTCATGGCGACGCACCTACACAATGCTGGAGTATTCGTAGGGTGTGTCGCTACGAAAAATCCTCAACAAAGAGCGACAATCTCATGGCGACGCACCTACACAATGCTGGAGTATTCGTAGGGTGTGTCGCTACGAAAAATCCTCAACAAAGAGCGACAATCTCATGGCGACGCACCTACACAATGCTGGAGTATTCGTAGGGTGTGTCGCTACGAAAAATCCTCAACAAAGAGCGACAATCTCATGGCGACGCACCTACACAATGCTGGAGTACACAAGTCTTGCTTTCACTCCGCCCAAGAATCTTGCGTCAAAAATCTGTCAAAATTGTATAAGGTGCGTCGCTGTCAGATTGTTGCTCTTTGTTGAGGGATTGTCTGTGGCGACGCACCCTACAAATACTGTTAGATGAGTTTTGGTAATTTGTATTTTCGGGATAAAATGCTATGAATTTTGGAGTTGGTGTGGCAATTTTTAAGGATTTGTGAATGAGTTTTTTTATTGAACCGCGAAGGCGCAAAGGGCGCTAAGGAAGAGAAGAGAAGATTTGAGAGAGAGTTTTTCTGGTTTTTTATTTGAGGGCGATACAAAGTTCGAGGCAAAATGTTAATGTCAGCGAATCTGGGTTTTCGGTTCGCAATTGCTCGATTTCGTCGGGATTGCAACCGCGAGATTCCATAAAAGCGAGCATCCAGCTAGTTACTGTGTCGATATCAATATATTTTGCTCCGAGACATTCGGGGCAGGTTTCTGTGCTGACTGTGCCTGTGCCGCCACACTCGGGGCAATCCCAGTGGGTGTTTATCGCATTGGACTCGATTAGGCTGTTGCTCATTTTAGCAAAAAGTTCGATCGCACTACCAGCTCATTTTAGCAATTTCTTGTCTGGGAGTTCCCCAATCCAAGCTCAACAGCGTCCACTATATGGCCATACGGTTGACAAATAGGCTTTTGAGGAAGTTGAAATCGCGACTTTATAGGCAATATAGACATTTTTGGCAATTCTGATTATTCTTAAGTCAACAGTATTGCTATATAACATTTATGAACTGAAACTTATGACTTTTATGAATTGACTTTAAGCTCAGCCTGTTTTACTATATGAATTAACTGATGTTAGTTAGCCGTATTCATGAAAAAAACCTCCCGGGTATTAATAGATGGAAAATCGACTGACTCAAACTCAACTAACGCAAATAGTCGCTGAAGTACAACGCCTTTCTAACCTCCGAGAAGCTGAACTTAATTCCGCAGAAGTCACACAAATTTTGGAGGAATTGGGCTTGCCTCCTGAGTTGCTAGATGAGGCTTTAATCCAGTTGCAGCGCCGGGAAGCGTTGGCACAGCAGGAACGTAGAAATCGGTGGATTGCTGGAGGAGTGGCTGCGGTTGCTGTGGGGACGATCGCATTTACCGGATTTTTCATCCAACAAAGCCGACAAGCCCTAGATCGGGTTTCAGTCCAACAAAACCGCATAACTTCGGTGCAGGATGATGGTGGTAATTTAACAGTTGTTTCCCGCCAAAATAATCCCGAAATATTTTACCGCGTTACTCTAAAAGATGCACCACTAGGCAAAAAACTCTCGCTATCTTGCGATTGGATAGATCCCAGTGGTCAAGTTGTCAAACAAAACAGCTATCAAACTCGCGAAATCGACAAATCTATCTGGAATACTCAATGTCGTTACAAGATTGGTACTGCTGCTGTTACTGGAAATTGGCAAGTTAAAATGTTTGTTGAAAATCGGGCGATCGGTAGTAAATCCTTTGAAGTTAAATAATCTCCAACAACTCGCCTATGGATAAATTATAACATGGGAATTACGAACAAACCGCGTCAATTTGTAGGATACTGGGGCTGCGATTCTCGTGAGAAATTGGAGGCGCGACTGGCGCAAATTATCAAGCAATCTGCAACAGAAATCCCAGTCCAACAAGTCGGCGATTCGTCTAGTTTGTCCGCCGCAAGGCACGAAAATTACCCAATTTGGAATGTAGCGAGCACCGAGTGCGATCGCCCGCAGCACCTGCAAACCGAAAAATGTGATAAAACTTGGCAAATCGCTGCCCTCTCAGCCTCTGGACTACCGACATATCCATCAACCAACGGTTTGCTGTTACCTGATACCTGGGTAAATGTCCGCGAAAATAGCCTAATTTTGGGACGAGAACCCTTCGGGCGAGTCACACTTTACTGGACGCAAATCGAGCAAACTATTTGGTTTGCATCGAGTTTACAACTGCTGTTAAATATTTGCAAACAACGGGATGTTAGCATTCCAGGTTTGTACGGTTATAGCTGTTTCTCCTACGTCCCAACTCCCTTAACTCCCGTAAAAAATGTGTTCGCAGTTCCCGCCGGAACCGAATTGACTTGGAAGTGCGATCGAGATAGCGGTGTTATTTCCGAACCCCAATCTAAATGCTTGTTGGAATGGCGAGAAAGTTCAGAAGAAATAGCAGACGAAGCGGAAGCAATCGCCCAATTACAAAACTTACTTAAAAATGCCGTTGAACGTCAGATTTTCGATATAAATAGTAATGAAACTGTCGGAGTATTTCTCTCAGGCGGTTTAGATTCCTCAATAGTCGCAGCATTATTAGTCAAAGCCGGAGTCAAAGTCCGCGCTTATACTCTCGACTTCGGCGAGGCGGGAATTCCCGAATATCCTTGGGCGCAACAAGTTGCTTACTTTCTGAACATTCCCTTAGTCAAAGTAGATGCGAGCCCACAGCGGATTAAACAAGTCTTGCATTCTGCTGTGAAAGCTTTAGATTTGCCCTTTGGTGACGGAGTTACAGTCCCGCTGTACCTGTTAAATGAGGCTGCGAGTCAAGAATGTGCGATCGTTTTTAACGGCGAAGGCGGCGATCAATTATTTGCTGGATGGACGAACAAACCTTTGATTGCAGCCGCTGTTTATCAAGCAGCAAATCCCGCCGGAGACCAAACTTTTGCCCTGCAATATATGCGAACTTTTCACCGCCTTTGGGGATACGAATCTAAAGTTTATCAGCCAGAATTTTACACTAACATTCAGAATATCAGCCCTCAAGATTGGCTGTTAGAGGCTCTTAATCCTGCTGTCAGTTCGTCTTTGCTGCATCGCCTCCGCCGCGCGGGTTTGATGCTCAAAGGGGCGCAGAACATCCATCCGCGCGCTGCTAATTTGGCTTTGGCTTTTGGTCTGAAAGTGCGATCGCCCTTTTGCGATTTTGCCCTCACAGACTGGACGTTTCAACTGTCGGGAGAACTGTGTTTGCGGGGCGCTTGCGAGAAATACATCCTCAAACGGGCGGTAGAAAATTGGCTACCTGCGGACATAGTTTGGCGAGAAAAGCGCGGTATGGGCGTGCCGTTAACCTCCTGGTGTTTTAACGAATTTTGGCATCAAATCGGCGACTGGTTGAATCCCGCCGTGTTGCTGTCACAGAAACACTGGAAACCAGATTTAGCGGCTCAACTTATCTCCGGCAAATTCGCAGCCGGAATTCAAGGCCGGCGCATTGGCGAGATGATTTGGCTGTTGGTGATGTGGCAAATTTGGCGATCGCAAATTTTAGATAAAAATGTCAAAAATAAATCTTGGAATCATCCGTTTTGGTTGCCTCGCCAGGTTTGGAATTACCGCCAACGATGGGCGGAATAAAATTCAATACAGTTTAATTAAGCCCGATCCCCCCTAGCCCCCCTTGAAAAAGGGGGGAACAAGAAATTACTCAAAGTCCCCCTTCTTAAGGAGGATTTAGGGGGATCTCCGAGGATTTTGGTTCTACACAGAGATGTGTGTACATGGTAGCTTAAAAAGAGGGGAGAAAGACTCTCAAAGTCCCCCTTCTTAAGGGGGATTTAGGGGGATCTCCGGGCAATAAACAGCGTTAACTGACTTGATTAAACAAACACCTAATTTACCATAATGCCAACAATTACAAATCGCAAATCAACTCTCAAAGAACCACCTTTCACTCTTGCCCTAGCCCAAGAGTTATTAGCTACCTATGGTTCGCCACTATATGTTTATCAAAGCGACATTTTGCGCCGAACTATTGCCCGGATTACCAAGGCTATTGACTATCCACGAACTCAATTTTGTTTTGCCAGCGTCACCAACGGTAGCATCGCCCTGCTGCAAATTTTTCGGGATAGCGGGTGGGGATTACACGCCAATACACCGGGAGACATTTATTTAGGAATCAAGGCAGGTTTCGCACCCAAAAATATTGTTTATAGTGGCAGCAATCTGCACCGAGATGAGATGGAACAAGTTCTCAAATGGGGTATCAAAACTCTGAATTTCGACAGTCTCGCTCAATTGCAGTTGTGCTGCGAAGTGTACCAATCTCTGGGGGAAAACCAACAGGCTTTAGAACCGCCCAGTATGGGTTTGAGGCTGAATTTGCCCGAATTAACGGGGGAAAGTCGCATTGGAGTGCGATCGCCCGAATTGACTGAAGCAATTGCGATCGCCAAAACAGCCGGATTAAAGCTCAGCGGCTTGCATTTCTATCGCGGAACCGGCACTAATTCCACCGCAGCCTTTACTCAAGTAATTGATACAATAATTGCCACAGCCCAGCAATTGCCAGATTGGGAATATCTCGATTTTGGTGGTGGCTTTGGCTATCCTTACCACGGCGGTACAGCCTTTGACTGGGAGCTATTTGGAGCGGAATTAACCAGCAAAATTAGTCAACTAGACCGCGCCATTGACTTAATAATTGAACCAGGAAGAGCCGCCATAGCGGGATGTGCTACTTTGCTCGCTCAAGTTGTCTCCACAAAATGGCAGGAAGCAAAACAAATTGTTGGTGTAGATACGACTGTAGCCAATCTGTCAGTACCATCGGTTCATGGCGGTTATCGAGAGATTTGTACTTGGAATTCCCGGGATGCTTTACATCTTACCGATGTTTGTGGGAATACCACTTATTCGCGGGATTATTTGGGGAAAAACTGTCAACTTCCGGCTTTGACAGTTGGAGAAATTATTGGTATTTTAGATGTGGGAGCTTATGGTTATGCGATGTCGTCGCACTTTTTGCACCGCCCCAAACCTGCGGAAGTGCTGTTGGAAAATGGCGGGCATCGGCTAATTCGCCACAGAGAAGATTACAGTATTTTGTTAGCAAATCAAGTTTTTGAATAATCAATAGGAGCTTTTTATGAAGTGCATTAACTGCCAAACTGACAATAAGTTAAAAGAGCGCACAGCCTGGGGCGGTCGCTGTTTCAAGTGTCGCCATCAGTTTGCTTTTGAGCCGACTGCGATGACTGGTGTCAAAATCACTGACCCAATGTTTGCCAAGGCGATCGCTAATATTTCTGTTAACGATACGCTGTTTTTTACTCCCCGACAGTTATTTTACTTTTTAGACCAGCGATGGAAGTTAAAAAATGTTGATTTTTTACACACAGTTCAAGGATACATAATGATTAATATACCATTTGGTTTCTTGGCTGCTCTCTGGGCATTGGTATTGAAAGAGATATTTATTTTCGTAATGTTGGCAATAAACAGTTTATTGGTATGGAAGACTTTTGTTGCGAGCCGTTCTGCAAAACATCTGTACAAACACCGCCAGATTTTTGCCGAGACTTTGCAAAATTGGGGAAAAATAGTTTTGGTTTGCGGAATCGGTATTAGTCTGTTATCAAGTTCATTTCTGCTATTTTTGGTGAGTTGTGGCCTCGGAATATTAGCTATCTACTTGGGAACCAGAAAAATTGAAAATCAACCTGCAAAAAGTCAAGAATTTACTATTGACTCAAACCAGTTTCAAGATTGGATTAAGACTTGGAAAGAAATTAACTCGTTGACTAAACTGTTGCCAGATCCCCGCGATACAAATGAAAATGCCGCCGTCAGTCCCGATGTCAGCGCTTACAGTTTTGATAGATTGGTTGTGTGCGATCGCCCGGAAATTGCCCAATTTTTAATCACCAACAATTTTCACTTTGAAAACAACTGTGCAATCCTCTGTGTTACCGGATATCCTCAAAGTATCTTCGACACAACTATGGAAATGCTGCGCCGCAATCCCGACTTAAAAGTGTACGCTTTGCATGATTGCAGTCCCAAAGGACTTGGTTTAGTTAACCAGCTACGCACGAGTCCTAATTGGTTCCCAGATAACAGCGCGATAATTATTGATATCGGATTGTTACCAAGGCAAATTATTGCAGGTGGCGATAATATGTTTGTTTTAAGTTCCAAGCAAAATGCACAAGATGCTGCACAATTACCAGCAGAGATTCGCCAAGATTTATTTTCTGATGAATTGAAATGGTTGGAATTAGGTAATTATGTGGAACTGGAGTCGTTTAGTCCTCAAAAATTGATTCAGATTCTGAATCGAGGAATTGCTGGGAGTCGAGATTTGGGTAGCGATGATAGTAGTTTAATTCTGCTAGGTGGTACGGAAAGTTCTATCTATGTTGTTGATAGTTTTGGTTGAAGATGGGACGTATGGTTGAAACCAGGTTTACAAAAACGAAGATGATACGGCGGTTGAAACCGCGTCTACACAAACAATGTCCGCCTCCGCGGACAAAGAGAGCATAATATAATCTTCACCGCTCATTCTTCAACCCGCGGAGGCGGGTTTTGTTTCTGTAGATGCGATTTCAATCGCCCAGTCTTTTGCTGAAAAGATATTACTTATTACCTTGCAGCCAAAGTTCTAAACTCGTCAACAGCCACAACTTAACGCCGTAACGCCCCCAAGTATCTCCTTCATAATCTAACCATTGAGCAATTAAAGATTGATTAAAATAAGGAGCAATAGCCGCTCTTTTCGACAGCAACAAACGCCTAGCCTCCCGATGCCAAAATTTCTTAAATCCCAACTGTACCGGAACCAGCATTCCGCTTTTGGGCCTGTCCAAAATTTGAGCCGGCAACAAATTTGCCACCGCTTCTTTTAATACAGCTTTTTCCACAACTCCCGATAGTTTGTACTCCGGCGGAATTGTCATGCTCAAATCAACAATTCGCTGGTCAAACAGGGGCGATCGCCCGTGCAAGCCCGCAGCTTGAGTCAAGTTGTTTACTTTGGTCAAAATCTGGTCTGCACCCTTAAATTTGATATTTAATGCCATTAATCGATTCAGATAATTGCCGCTAGCATTCAAATCTGCACTAAATACCGAAGGTTCTGTTTGCATCGCAGCCCAAATTTCCGGTTTTAACAGTTGAGGCAAATCTGCGGCGCACTTTTGAAATGACAGCAAATATGCTGGTAGCGCATCCAAATTAGTGACAGAATTGTACAAGCTATTCATTAACATTGGTTGATTTTTTGGCCCGCCAAAACAGGGATCGCCGCCTTCGCCGTTCAGAATTACTTCGACGGATTCCCGCGCCATTCTTCCTAATAACAAGTTTGGCACTGTTAGCGGATCGCCGATCGGATCGTCTAAGTAACCTATAGTCTCTGGTAACTTTTCCCACATATCCCGAAAGCTAATTTCTAAAATGTGGTGTTCAGTTTGGCAATGTTCGGCGACTAAACTGGAAAACTCTAATTCGTTGGCGCATTCTTCGCCAAAATGAATTGAGTAAGTGTGAATTGCCCGATCGCAAAATTGAGCAGCTAAGGCGGCGATACAGCTAGAATCTAACCCGCCGGAAAGAAACACGCCTACAGGTTGATTTGTTGGCAAATATTCTCGGACGATTTCATCTAAAAGAGAGCGCAATCTCGCGCCGTGCCATTCTAAAGATTGTTCAGCTTCAACAACTTGTTCTCGCAGTTCCCAGTAGGCCGAAATTGTCTCATCAGGCAAGCTTAAAACGCTTCCTGGGCGCAGTTCTCGGACTTGTTGCCACAGGGTACGATCGCCCGGAACGAACGAACAACAGAGGTAATCTCGCAGGGCTACGAGGTCGATCGCCCTTGAGTGGTATTTTGCGATCGCCCGCAGTTGAGGCGCAATCCAGCGAGTCTCGCCAACAGTAGTGTAGTAGAGAGTACGCGCACCCGTGCGATCGCGCGCCAGCCGCAAAACCTGCAATTCCCTATCCCAAACCGCAAACGCAAACATACCCGCCAGCAGCGGCAAGCATTCAGCGCCCCAGCATTCCCACAGTTGAGCGATTAATTGGCGATCGCACCCTTGCCAACTACTCGCAGAAATGCCCAATTTTTCCAGTAATTGCGATCGGTTACTCAGCCAAATATCGCCAACAATCACAAATTTTTCTGAGGGGCTGACAACTATCTGAACATTAGGATTAGAGCAAATAATCGCAAGTTGATTTTCTCGCCACGCTGCATCATCTGCGATTGCATCTATTTTTCCCCAAGCTATCCGCCAACTTGAGGCAAATTCAACCAGAGGATTTGGAGGAACTGATATTTTTTGTTTTTGGCTACCATTGTAATTCAGAAATGATTTTATTTTGTTCATTTTTGCGAGCTTAATATTATTCCAAATAATATCAATCTTACCAAAAATGTGCAATTATTCGCCTTCTTTCTTAGTCTGCGAAGGCGGACATTGTTTGTGTGCCCGTAAACTCTGCGAATTCTATTCGCAGGTTTGTAGTGAGGACTTTAGTCCTTATGAATGCGGACTAAAGTCCTCACTACGAACCTAGAAAAGTTTATCGCCCGCTAGCCAACGCCTCCCCTAATTTGCGATCGCGCGACTTCTCTGCAAGCTGTGGAGTAGCCATCCGCAACACAAAATCTAGCAACCAAGGCGCAATTCTGTGACACCAAACTGCTAAATGACTTTGAGATCCTACCAATATTTCCGGCGCATCTTTGTGCAAACCCGCGACAAGGGCGAGAGCAACTTTTTCGGGAGTTGTCGGTACTACCCAGCGGAATTGCTGCAAGTCTCGCACCATGTCGGTATCTGTCAGAGATGGTAGCAAAGCTGTGACTCGAACATTGTACTGAGTTAACTCACTACGCAAAGCTTGGGTGAATCCCAAAATGGCGAATTTGGTAGCAGAATAAGTTGCCATTGTGGGAGCAGCTATTTTGCCCATTAAGCTCGAAACATTGACGATTGTTCCGTCTTTTTGAGCCGCCATTCGCCTCGCTATTAAGCGGGTAATTGTGTAAGTTCCAAGCAAATTCAAGGCGATTTCTTCCTCAATTAACGGTAGCGGGGAACGCAAGAAAGATGCTTGGTGTGCAACGCCCGCACAGTTGACTAGCAGGTGAATTGGGCCGTTATCTCGCCAAGCTTGGGCGATCGCAATATTCACCGCCACTGACTGAGTTAAATCCAACGCTAACGGCACTACTTCTGTACCAAAAACATCGATTTCCTCAGCCAATTCGATCAACTGGTGGCGGTTGCGTGCTACAATCAGCAAGCGTTTGATTCCTTGGCGTGCTAATTCCAAGGCGATCGATCGCCCAATACCACGCGAAGCACCTGTAACAAGAGCTGTTTTTCCTTGAAGCTGCATAGATTAAACCCTTTGGATTTGAATCTCACCGTGCACGGAGTTATAAGTTGTGAGTTATGAATTTTGTGGAGTTAACTCAAAACTTTTGAATCGCCAACGTACACGTGAGTTGAACTAAACTTTGATTCGCCAGAAATTTATCAGGAATCTGGTAAGTCAACCTCATTCAAGCAGACAAACCTGAGATGGGAGAACAAGGTGAGAAATTATACCGACTTTGGCTGAATTTCTCTCTTTCTTAAGTCTCGCATTGTGCGGACTTTATTGGTACAATCGCGAATTCATTCGCCTGGATTGTTGTATCTTCAGTCTGCGGAGGCAGACTTTGGTTGTGTAGCCGCGAATTCATTCGCCGAGGATATTCGCCAGGGATTCACCAGAATTCGCCGGGATTTTTCAACAATGTAGAGCATAAATTCCATACCTCCTAGATATGAGTTTTTCGTCTCCATACACACAGTAACAACGGGATCGATAAGCCGCAACAATTTTTAATAAATCTTCCGCAACACTTATTTACAATCTTCTCACACAGCCGATTTCCAAGTACCGTGAAAGCCCAAAGGTATGACACCAGGCAATTCTAACGTACAAATAGGCGGGCTAGAAAGTCCATCGCTGTCAAATATCCAGACTTCGCTTTTATCAGAATTGCCGTCGTAAACAACAGTCAAAATCCAACCTTTCTCGGACGAAATATCTGGAACGTATATGGGCTCTGCGGGATAGCGATTTTCGCCGCAGTCGGCAATTGTGAGATTGCGGGTTTTCGTGTCCAAACGGGCGATCGCCCCGTAACGTTCTGCTACAATATCAACGTCAGCGCGATACATTGCCAAATAGATATACCGCGAGTCTTGGCCAATTTCTGAAGCAGGTACAATCGGAAACTCGCAAGCTTTATCCAACAATTCTTCTATTCCTGTCACTTTTCCAGTTACAGCATTGAGATGCACTCGGCAAAGAGTACCCTCCGCATCGGTGCAAGTTTCACCTGTCGCCACTTCCTTAAGTCGCTGATTAGTTTTTAAGTCCGCATAGCGCACAAAATCAACGGCTACCTCACCATCTTCGGTGACAAAACCATTAGCAAAATGCCACTGAAACCAAGCATCGGTTTCGCCGCGACTAACTAAAGAAAGAGTTTCCGAGTCAAAAACTAATATCTGAGTTCCTAACTCCGGTTTCCACTCAAATGAGTCGCCATAACTGCCAATTCCTGCTAAGACTGGCGCTATATTTAGTCGCACTGGTGGCACAAAAAATATCAGATATTTGCCAGCAAGTACAAAATCATGCAACAGCGGAATGCCATCTAAAGCAACTATTGCTTTGTTAACAATTTTGCCTGTAAAATCGCTTTGATAAACATTCAACTTTGTACTCAAGCCTGGGGTAATTCCAAAGTTAAAAATATTCCCAGTAATCGGGTCGCGCTTGCAATGAGCAGAATAAGAAAATTTACTATTTGAATTGCCTAAATTGTCAATTCCCTGAGTTTCCAGAGTTTGTAAGTCCAGGCTATGAGGCGCGCCACCTTCCCACAGTGCCAAAAGGCGATCGGGCAAAGCTAAAACAGAAGTATTAGCAGCATTCTTAACTTTTTTAGTCCACCGTAACAAAGCAGGGCCCGGCGCAGTCATGCCGTAATTAGTGTATAGAAATTTATTAGCTTTTTCCTCAGCTTGATATCCCGCTGTTTGCACGTAGCGATAAACGGCGGTAGCACCAACATCGGTAAAATTCACAGCCAAAATTGCACCATCGCCGTCAAACCAGTGTCCCGCATTTATGCCGCCACGTTCCAAACGTGCGGGCCCGTTGCGGTAGAGAGTGCCGCGCAATCCGTCTGGAATTTGACCAGTTTTAACCGATAGCTGAGTTAGCGGAAATTCCGCAGCAGGAGTGGCTAAAGCTTGAGCCCAGGATTTTTTAGCTGAGATTTTACTGGCTGTTTTCATTGGAAACTGGCAATTTTGAGTTAATGTAGCGGAAGTTTTATTATACAATTATACCACAAATCACTTAACATATATGAGTCTCCCGCGCCGCTATCTGCTGAGAACTTTTGGGCTGACTGCTATTGGTACTCAGCTTTTGCCGTTAGCGAAGCCCTTGAAGAGGATCGCCCAAAACAACCTATTTTCCAAAAGTGCGATCGCACCTCCCCGCCTCAAAGTCGGCGATACAGTCGCCTTAATCAATCCCGCCGCCTTCAACTACGCAAAAGAAGTACAGCAATTCTTTAAAGTCCTAGATAACCTAGGCTTGAAAGTTAAGATAGGAGAGCATTTTTATGACCGTTACGGCTATCTAGCAGGCAAAGATGCCGATCGCGCCGCCGATGTCAACGCAGCCTTCGCCGACGACTCAGTGCAAGCTATTTTTACCGGGATGGGCGGCTGGGGCTGCGCTCGCATCTTGCCGCTGCTTGATTACAATACAATCCGCAATAATCCCAAAATTATCATGGGATTTAGCGATATTACTGCCCTATTATTAGCAATTAATTCTCAAACTAATATAGTTACTTTTCACGGCCCTTTAGGTGTATCAAGTTGGAGTCCATTTACAATAGATTACGTCAAAAAAGTTTTGTTTGAGGGAGGTTCTGTGACTCTCCAAAACTCCAAAACTATGCCCGTCGAAACCATCCGGCGCGGCACAGCTAGGGGAAAACTAATCGGTGGCAATTTATCAGTAATCTCAACAATGCTGGGTTCAGCTTATTTGCCAGAGTGGGAAAACAGTATTTTGTTTGTCGAAGAAGTTAGCGAAGAGGTTTACCGCATCGATCGAATGTTGACGCAGCTCAAATTAGCGGGCATTCTCGATAAAATATCCGGTTTCGTTTTCGGACAGTGCACCAAGTGCGAGGCTGAAAAACCCCAAGAATCCCTCACCTTAGCTCAAGTCTTGACAGATCACATTCGCCCCTTGAATATTCCCGCGTGGTACGGTTCAATGGTAGGGCACATTCGGGATAAGTTCACTTTGCCGATCGGGCTGAAAGTAGAAATTGATGCCAACTCCGGTACAATTAAACTCTTAGAACCCGCAGTCAAATAATTTGTTTAACTCCCACCAACCACAAACCAACCAACTTAATTATGTTGTGTTGGTTTGTAGTGCGTCCTGGCGTCCGCTCCCCGAAAGCGGACTGAAGTCCGCACTACGAACCGTTCTTGCGGTAGTGCGTCCTGGCGTCCGCTCCCCGAAAGCGTCCTGGCGTCCGCACTACGAACCGTTCTTGCGATCGCCATCGCTCGGGTACGATATCACTTATTCACGCAACAATCCCTTTGTGCTTTAACTCTGTCCCGAGTTCCTGCACGAATTCCACAAAGGCACGAACCTTAGCAGAAAGATGGCGTTTTTCAGGATAAACCACTGAGATAGGTAAACCCGGTGGTGCAAAATTTTGCAGAATAGATTGCAGTTTTCCATCGGCGATCGCCCTGGCTGCAATATAGTTATACAACTGCACGATGCCCGCCCCCGCGATCGCAGTTTCCAACAGCGCCTCACCGCTGTCCAGGCGAAGGTTCCCCTGCACCGGTTGCAAAATTGTTTCACCTTCCTGCTGGAATTGCCAATCGTAACTTTTGCCCGTCCAAGCTGAAATAAAAGCAAGGCAATTGTGATCTTTCAAGTCTGCGATGGTTTCAGGAGTTCCGTAGCGTTGGAGATAGCTCGGAGCAGCACAAACCATGAATTTGGCCACAGCCACGGGCTGCACGATCGAGCTGTTGTCGCGCCCCGTTCCCACCCGTACCACCGCATCTAGTCCTTCTTCGATCGGATCGACCATCCGATTCGTCAGCGACACATCTACCTTGAGATCCGGATACTGCGCTAATAATCGCGGTAACGCCGGGATAATGTGCATCCGTCCTAGAGAGGCACTCAGATCCACCCGCAACACTCCGGTGGGCGTGGTTTGCGATCGCATCAACCCCAGTTCTGCTTCTTCGATATCTTCCAAAATTTGGCGCGATCGCTCAAAAAAGGCTGTTCCATCCTGCGTCAATGACAGCCTGCGCGTCGTGCGGTTGAGCAGCCGTACCCCCAACCGTTCTTCTAGCCGTTGAATCGATTTGCTGACCGCCGATGGCGACATTCCAAGCTGCCGTGCCGCTTCAGAAAAACTCAAGGTTTGGGCAGACCGGACAAACATAGTGAGATCGTTGAGCTTGTCCATATTTAATCATATTATTCACAAGTGATGTGAATAATAACTACTTTTGCTGATTTTGAGAATATATCCTACCAAAATCATCAAACCTGAGCTCACACAAAAGATGTTTCCCATCAAAACGCTGCTAACTGCGATCGGCATTATCTCAAGTCTGCGGTTGCCCGCAAATCAAGTTACAGTTGCTCGATCGGCTCAAACCAAACCCACAAAAGTCTCCTCCAGTAAAGCTTTGCCATCGATCGGGTTGTAAGATTTTGCCCTCAGACATCATGTCTAGTCTATTACCATCACAAAAATGGTTTGCGGTGCGCCCGAAAGTTCCCTCTCAGGCTGCCGACTTTCGGGCCCGCGCCCGATGCCGATCGCACCTGCGGTTATCGGACACGATACGAGTTCCCCAGTTCAATCCCAGCCTCAATTGGCATCAGCCCGGATTGGAATTGAGCAAAATAGCGATCGTAAAAACTGGACAAAGCTACTCAAAAATAGTCTAACGTTAGACATCTACGTTGATAACTTTAGTCCCTATTCCTAAAATTATTTTGTTTGACCGCTGCGTTCTGTCACTGACAATTATCATTTTTTTGTAATCTTTCAAACTATTTCTCAGATCTATTTACTTAGCTAAAAATACACAAATTAAATATAGCTCAATACGCTTGGGTTAAGATAGTCCGAAGAGAGGAACAAAGCAAACAAGAGGATATATTTTTCCTGTCGTTATCTCTTAACTAAACCGTATTGGCATATATAGAACAGGTACAATACATAAATATTTAAACCCGCGCCGCCTGCTGAAAAATTCGATCTCACTCCGAGGCAGAATGTTCCAGCCACCCAACCCCAACTCAGAACCTGGGCTAGCCTCAGAAAAACTAAAACTGTCAGATATTCAAGTATTCAGGATTTTTTGTTTATTTCTGCAAACAAATTTGGTAAGATGTAGGCAACCTTTTTCATTGATGGGCAGTTTAACAATCTCTCTCCCATCTTTTTTACCAGAAATCTGTCTCAACTATGTGAGATATCGGTTTCAATGAGGTTGCCAGCCTGTAAATTCTCGAATCACAGATTATCAACCACAAACGAGCCTGCTTAATTCTGTCACCGTCAACGCAGTCAACCCATCGCCGATTTTGAGAGTAAAATCATAGTTTTAACCCCAGCAAACATTCAAATACCAAATCCGAAATCTTGTGAAAAAAATAGCCCAAATCATTAAACCATTAACCGCAATTATATTAACAATAATTTGCCTATTATCGCAAAACGGTTGCACAGCAGCACAAGCAACTGACACAACCAACAAAGACCCAATTTACCAGCAGCGAACCGTCCACAATCCCGACGGCACAGGCAAATTTTACATGGGTAGAGAAATTGCCCAAGTCATGGGATATCAAGGTGCCGGTTGGCTAGAAAGACCCTCGCGCGGCATGGAAGAAAAATCAGCTCGATTAGTCAACAATCTCGATTTAAAACCAACCGACATTGTAGCAGATATTGGCGCCGGAACCGGATATTTTAGCTTTCGGATCGCTCCCTTAGTTCCACAAGGAAAAGTTTTTGCAGTTGACGTGCAGCCGGAAATGCTCAATTTTATTGAGTTGAACAAACAAGAAAAAAATATTGCTAACGTTGAGCCTGTATTGGGAAGCCTTGACAGTCCGAATTTGCCGGAAAACAGCGTAGATTTAGTTGTGATGGTGGATGCCTATCACGAATTTGCCTATCCCAGAGAAATGATGCAAGGAATTGTCAAAGCACTCAAGCCGGGAGGCCGCACCGTATCGATCGAGTATCGGGGCGAAAATCCCCTGCTTCCAATTAAAGGCTTACACAAAATGACTCAGCAGCAGGTAAAAAAAGAAATGGCCGCCGTCGGTTTAGTATGGAAAGAGACAAAAGAGATGTTACCTCAGCAGCATTTGATGGTGTTTGAGAAAAAATCTCAAATTTAGTAGTAAAAAAAGTGATTTATTACCATTTTTTTTTATTTTTGTCAAGGTTGATAAGCCGTATTCATGCGATCGAGCGATCGCCCAACAATACTAATACCAGTTTCCCAAAGAATGCAACTGGCCCAGAAGCTTCAAACCCTTGTAGGATAAGTCACCCCCCCACCTTTAAATCTCAAATCAGAAAGCGAAAATGGTATAAGCCTTAAGTAAGCATTAAGATAGGGATTGGAGCCAAAATGTCAATCTACAATTAAAAATTGACAACCCAGAGGCGCTTCCTTAATTGTTCCAGCGAAGAAGTGTCGCTACTAGAAGGTACCAGCGTGAACATTCCAAGTTCCATCCTCACCATGCTTGTCGGCATCGGAGTGACTCTAATCAGTCTCTGGTACGGGCAGAATCATGGTTTAATGCCGATCGCCGCCTCGGCTCAAGCATCCCAGATAGACGGACTATTCAACACAATGATGACACTTGGCGTAGGATTATTTATCCTAGTCCACGGAGTGCTGCTCGTTGCTGTAATTAAATATCGCCGTCGTGAGGGAGACAACACCGATGGGCCGGCTTGGCATGATAACTTTCCCTTAGAAATTCTTTGGACAGCCCTACCAGCGGTGATTATTTTAGGTATCGGAGTCTACAGTTTTGAGATTTACAACTCAATGGGTGGCCTCGATCCGATGGGTAATCACGACCACGGTACAATGCAATCGCACGCTAAAATGCGCGGAAGTGCGATCGCAGGCACACTGTCAGATACACCACAAAATGCCCCTCAAATTCAGCCAGAAAAACAAATTGCCCTAGGCGTAGGTGCTGCCCCAGAAAACGAAGGCAAACCAGCAGACTTAGTTGTAAACATCATGGGTTTGCAGTACGCCTGGATTTTTACCTATCCAGAAAGTGGCGTTAGTTCCGGTGAACTGCATATACCAGTCAACAGCGACGTACAGCTAAATCTTGGAGCTCAAGACGTGCTCCACGCATTTTGGATACCCGAATTTCGGCTCAAACAAGATGTAATTCCTGGGCGAACAAGCGAACTAAGATTTACACCAAACAAAGTCGGCGAATACCGAGTTGTTTGTGCTGAATTGTGCGGCGCATATCACGGAGCGATGAAAGCTGTAGCATTCGTTCACACGCAAGAAGATTTTGATAGTTGGATCAAAGAACAGCAAATTGCTAGCACTCAAAACCTAGAAGAAGCAGTTGCAGTCAATCCCGATAAGTTGTCAGATGGGGAATTTTTAGCTCCTTACGTCAGGGACATAAAAATCAATCCCGAAAGTCTAGAACAACTTCACCCAACTCATCACTAAAAATAGTCCCTACCTTCATCTAAAAGGTTCATAGTAAGGACTTTAGTCTCGATCCCCAAGATTTGAATGACTAAAATCATTACTACAAAAATATTCGTAGTAAGGACTTTAGTCCGGCTCCCGAGGATTGAAAGGACTGAAGTCCTTAGTACAAAATAGGATTGAAGTTTTTACGGCGAACTAGGAAGCCTTTATATTGTTGTTATGACACAAGCACAGTTCCAAGAAACCGCCAACATAGAGGCTCGCGGAACAGAGCCGGCCGACAGACATTGGCGAGACTACTTTACTTTCAATACTGACCACAAAGTCATCGGTATTCAATACCTAGTTACAACTTTTGGTTTCTATCTAATCGGCGGAGTGCTCGCAACTCTAGTGCGAACCGAACTCGCCACCCCCGACTCCGATTTTGTCACCCCCGAACTCTATAACAGTTTATTTACTGTTCACGCCACGGTGATGATTTTCCTATGGATTGTCCCCGCCGGTGCCGGATTTGCTAACTTTTTGATTCCCCTGATGATTGGGGCAAAAGACATGGCATTTCCCCGACTCAATGCCCTGGCTTTTTGGATGATTCCCGTAGCCGGCGTGTTGCTGTTGAGCAGTTTTTTGGTCGGAGCTCCCCAAGCGGGTTGGACTTCCTATCCGCCTTTGAGCTTAGTTACTGCTCAAATGGGAGAAGAAATTTGGATTCTCAGCGTTTTGTTTCTCGGAACTTCTTCGATTTTGGGGGCGGTAAATTTTGCCGTTACCATCTTCACGATGCGGGTTCCGAGCATGAGTCTCAATGAAATGCCTTTGTTTTGCTGGGCAATGATTGCGACTTCAGCGCTGACTTTAGTTGCTACTCCAGTGCTAGCAGCAGCCTTGATTTTGCTATCCTTTGACTTGTTAGCAGGAACGGCATTTTTTAACCCGACTGGTAACGGCGATCCCGTCGTCTACCAGCATTTATTCTGGTTTTATTCGCACCCGGCAGTTTACATTATGATCATGCCCTTTTTTGGGGTGATTTCAGAAATTTTGCCGATACATTCGCGCAAGCCAATTTTTGGTTATTTGGCGATCGCCTATTCCAGTCTCGCCATCAGCTTTTTAGGCTTGATCGTCTGGGCGCACCATATGTTTACCAGCGGTACACCTGGGTGGCTGCGGATGTTTTTCATGATCACTACAATGATCATCGCCGTACCCACTGGGATTAAAATATTTAGCTGGTTGGCAACTATTTGGGGAGGCAAACTCCGACTCGTCAGTGCGATGCTATTTGGGATGGGTTTTATCTCAACATTCCTGCTTGGTGGCATCACCGGGATCATGGTAGCTTCCGTACCTTTCGACATTCACGTTCACGATACTTATTTTATCGTCGCTCACTTACACTACGTGCTGTTTGGCGGCTCAGTGTTTGGAATTTACGCTGCTTTTTACCACTGGTTCCCCAAAATGACGGGGCGGATGCTCAATGAATTTTGGGGTAGAGTTCACTTTGGATTAACGTATATTGGCTTCACCGTAACTTTCTTGCCGATGCACGCTTTGGGGATGCAAGGAATGCCCCGGCGAGTTGCCATGTATGACCCGAAATTTACGACAATTAATGTCATTTGTACGATCGGCGCTTATATGCTGGCAGTCTCGACAATCCCGTTTATCGTTAACGTGATTTGGAGTTGGAGATACGGCCCGAAAGCTGGTGATAATCCTTGGGAAGCTTTGACTTTGGAATGGATGACGACTTCGCCGCCGCCTATCGAAAATTTTGAAGGAATTCCCGTATTGGCAACAGGGCCTTACGATTATGGCATGGAAAAAATTCAAAATACTGGGGAACGTCTCAAGCTCATGTTGAGGGAAAATGCGATCGCCAGCAGTGGTCAAAAACGCGGTATTCCGATTGCGGAGGCTCAAGCTTCCACTTTCTTTAGCGGTACTGCAACTTTGGTCGAGCCTGAATCAGAGATCAACGTTGATTCTCCTGCTGATGAACGTCAAGATAGCAATTAGTCATTAGTCATTAGTCATTAGTCATTAGTCATTAGTTGTTCCAATATTAGAACTTTCGACTAATGACTTTTGACTGCACAGCAGCGATGTAAGGATAATTTTTTTCTGTCTCTTCCCTCTTCCCTCTTTTTACCCGCTCGTGAAGTCTTTATAGCCTTCTTCCCTCTTCCTTCTTCCCTCTTCCTTCTTCCTTCTTCCTTCTTCCTTCAACATCCCTTACCAACTAGCAATTTATTATGCAACAAATTCCAGCGATCGACCCAGCTAAAACAGAGCTAAATTACCACCACAGCGCCGAAGTAGAAGCCCACGGCGAAGAACATCCCGACCACAGAATGCTAGGCATACTTGTGTTCTTGGGCTCTGAAGGTATGATATTTATGGGTATGTTTGCCGCGTATTTGATTTATCGGGCGATGGCCCCGATGTGGCCGCCCGAAGGTACGCCCGATCGCGAGTTATTGCTACCGGGAATTAACACAGTAATTCTGATTGCTAGCAGTTTTGTGATTCACAATGCAGATACCGCCATCAAAAAGAATGATGCGGCGGGTATGCGGAATTGGTTGCTCGTGACTATCGCCATGGGCGCGGTTTTCTTGTTCGGTCAAGTTTACGAATACACTCATTTAGAGTTTGGCTTGACGACTAATTTGTATGCCAGTTGCTTTTACGTTTTGACTGCTTTTCACGGCTTGCACGTGACGTTTGGTGTAATCCTGATGGCTGGGGTCGTTTGGCGATCGCGCACGGAAGGTCACTATTCTAGCGAACACCACTTCGGCATCGAAGCAACTGAGATTTACTGGCACTTTGTCGATGTGATTTGGATTGTTTTGTTTTTGCTGCTGTACGTGCTTTGAGCGTAGGCTTTTCTACTTAGCGGGCAGGCTGAAAAGCCTGCCCTACCTGAAATTAAGACCCCCATTGGGGGTTTTTTATTGTCTGCGAAGTGCGATCGACAGTTTGATCGTTCGGACTTTAGTCCTCTAATTTATGCGGACTAAAGTCCTCACTACAAACTCTGCCCTAAATTACGCTAAAATAAAAGAAGCAATTCTCCCATCTAACAGCATTGAGAAAATTATGCAGTGCGAATTGTGCGATCGACAAATGGAAGCATTAACCGCCCACCACCTCATCCCCAAACAAAACACCAAGCGCAAAAACGAAGATCCCAGTCAGACGATCGACATTTGTTCAGCTTGTCACCGCCAGATTCACTCTCTCTTCGACAACAAACACCTCGCCCAAGAGCTCAACACCCTAGAAAAGCTCAAAAATGACCCTCAAATCCAAAAATTTATCTCTTGGGTTAAGAAACAAAAAACCGACAAACGCATTCAAGTACACGGCAAAAAAGCCCGCTCGCAAAACTCGCACTCAGATATCTAGTCCTAGAGGTTCGTAGTGAGGACTTTAGTCCTTCTTTTTGCGGACTAAAGTCCTCACTACAAACCAATTTTATTGTTGTGGTATAGTTATTTAATTATTCGCAACAAGCTAGTAACAATTCACATGAACCTCACCTCACTAGAACTCGCAAAAGACCGAGCGCGCATCTTCAAAAACTACCTCCAAACCCAAATAGATACCAATGCTAACTCGGAAAAACTCGCCTTTTTAGACCGGGGAATTCAAAACTCCCCTTACCAAAAAGAAATTAAAAACTATCCCGATTATCTCAAACAAAAACCAGACGGTATCAAAGTAATTAGCTACATTCCCCCAGCCGATAATCCCCTCAAACTTAGCTTCTTTCCCAGCCTCGGAGAACTACCTCAAATTTACCCTCAAGCTTTAAACTTTCTCCACGAAGACATCAAACAAGCCTGCGTTTGCATTGGCACTTTTGTAGGCGACAAAATCCAGGCGCAGTGGCTGGGGAAAAATGCACTTACCAAAGGTGAGTTTTGGAGTGCCACTAAAATTATCGCGCTCCTGAATATCGTCAGTCAACTAAATACCAAATATCCCGACTGCGACGTTGACAACTGCGTTGTTAGAGATGGATACGGGCAAAAACACGATCTTTATTTTTACGATTTAGCAAAAAATATGATTAGCTATACCGAAAATATAGCAACTTCAAACTCCTTAGCCGCGATGTTCAAACGCTTTGATACTCGCGCCGGAATAGAGCAGTGGCTGAAGAATACTACTGGCAATAACGACCTAACTTTTCGCGGGGATTACGGCGATATCCCTTATCTCGACAATCCCAAAATATACGATCTCACCAAAAAACAAGTGCTGCTAACTGCCGCCGAAAATAGCCTCGAACAAAATAATTCTGTATCGGCTTATGACTTGACCAGGCTGATTTCCATGTTAGGATGGCACTTCCATATCGAACAGCGATCGCGCATCAAAGGCTCTCAGTGGAGCAGCTTAGAAACCATTGTCAGAGCAATGGGACATGACACCGCTCGATACGCGGATGAAGCAATCAAAACTTTGGGTATGGATAGCCTCATCTCTTCTCCGGTAATTATCTCAAAATTGGGTTATGGAGTCAGTTCCAGGAGGGGAACGATAGAAACAGTTTATGTGGCTTTAGTGCGCTTTGTGGACGATCGCCCGAAAGCGACCCAAAAACCTGCTAAACTCAGAACTTTAGCCATGACTTTGCGGGCACAAAAAGTTTTAGACGGTTCCAGCAGTGGCGATCGCAAAGCCATAGAACTTGACGCCAGAGTCGCCGCCGAAGTTACCGAAATCCTCCGCCGGCTGTTTGCGGAAGAATTTGCTTAAACCAGAAGTGTTGTTGTTACCGCGAAAGCCCGTGAAACTTGCGGTAAAGCATCGCCTCTATCGGCTTTCCGCCCTGCAAATGTTGCTCGGTGATTGCCGCAACTTCTTCAGCAGAAACACCGCTATACCAAACCTCTTCTGGTAGGACTAACACCATCGGCCCGTTGCCACACTGTCCCAAACAACTGCTAGCTACAACTTCTACTTCTGCACCGGACAATTTCTGAAAAGCTGTCAGTACCTTGGCTGCACTTTGCTTGCGACAAGTGCGGTTTTGGCAAACAAGAACTCGCCTCGAAGATTCGATAATTTTCATGTTTTTTTGCTTGACACTCTGCTGAATGTATGCTATTTTTGTACAATGGGAATAGGTGTGGCCATATATACCCAAAGTGGTCAGAGAGTCAATGCAGATTTTGGACGCTGCTCAAAGCCCATCCCACACATCATGATTAATGTGATGATAAACCTTTTGATGCCAACCATTGGCGATCGAACTACATCAATATTTGATGAATCGGCTAACCGCAGATGCAAAGCAGATAAACACTGATAGACGCAGATATTTTCCAGATAATTTGTGACGCCAGACAATCTTGTCGGCGCTACAAGCGTTTTCGGGATTGTTTGACTACGCCAGACTGATCTCGATACACGTGTGCAACGCGGCTACTAATCTGATGATAAACCTTTTGATGCCAACCATTGGCGATCGAACTACATCAATATTTGATGAATCGGCTAACCGCAGATGCAAAGCAGATAAACACTGATAGACGCAGATATTTTCCAGATAATTTGTGACGCCAGACAATCTTGTCGGCGCTACAAGCGTTTTCGGGATTGTTTCGCGACGCCAGACTGATCTCGATACACGTGTGCAACGCGGCTACTAATCTGATGATAAACCTTTTGATGTCAACCAATCGCGATCGAACTACATCAATAACCGTTTTCGGGATTGTTTGACTACGCCAGACTGATCTCGATACACGTGTGCAACGCGGCTACTAATCTGATGATAAACCTTTTGAGGCTAACCATTCGCGATCGAACAAACGCGACTGATACCGAGCTCCACCGTCGCAGAGTACCGTCACAATCCTATGTCCCGGCCCCATTTGCTTAGCCAAAGCCACAGCAGCCCCCACATTAATCCCCACCGAACCGCCCATAAATAGCCCCTCTTTCCTCAGCAGTTGGTAAACCACACGGACAGCTTCAGTATCATCTATTTGGATAGCATCATCTACCGGGACATTCTCCATATTTCCCGTGACACGACTCGTACCAATTCCCTCAGTAATCGAACTACCTTCACTCTTAATTTCCCCAGTTTTAAAATAACTGTAAAGTCCGCTACCCATCGGATCTGCCAAAACAGCTTTAATCGCGGGATTTTTTGATTTCAGAAACATTGCTACACCCGCAAAAGTTCCGCCAGTACCCGTCGCAGCCACCCAAGCATCAATTTTGCCGTCGGTTTGTTCCCAAATTTCCGGGCCGGTTGTCTCAAAATGAGCTCGGCGGTTTGCTAAATTGTCAAACTGATTTGCCCAAACGGCATTCTCCATTTCCGCAGCCAATCTTCCCGACAGTTTGACATAATTATTCGGGTCTTTGTAAGGAACAGCGGGAACTGTCCGAACTTCCGCGCCTAAGGTTTTCAAAGCATCGATTTTTTCTTGAGATTGGGTATCGGGAATCACAATCAAACATTTGTAACCTTTAGCGTTGCAAATGTGCGCTAAACCGATGCCAGTATTGCCGGCAGTCCCTTCAACAACGGTGCCGCCCGGTTTCAGCAAGCCTTTTTCTTCTGCATCTTTGATGATGTAAAGGGCGGCCCTATCTTTGACGGAACCGCCGGGATTGAGAAATTCTGCTTTCCCGAGAATTTCGCAGCCGGTTTCATCGCTGAAGCTGTTTAATCGAATCAGTGGCGTGTTGCCGATTGTGCCAATAAAGCCGTTTTTGATATCCATATTTTTTGAGTGTTTGTATACTATATAATTCTGAGAATAATTTGATATTTCGTAGTAGCAGTTTACCATATTTTGCTCATATTCAGAACAAATCCCGGTAAAACTGGGTCGCCACTGATTGTAGCCGGATTCTCCAAACATTCCTCTGGTAAATCGGGACGGTAGATGTAGACTCGGCGATTTTTGCGATCGATTAACCAGCCTAACTGCACTCCTGGTTCTCTCATATATTCTTGCATCTTTTCCTGCAATGGCTTGAGATTGTCAGACGCAGACCTGAGTTCTACTACAAAATCTGGGCAAATCGGAGCAAATCTTTGCTTTTGTTCGGGTGACAAAGCATTCCATCTTTCCAGTTTAATCCAAGCAGCATCTGGCGACTTGTCTGCACCTGTTGACAAAGTAAATCCTGTACTCGAAGTAAATGCTAAGCCTGTACCGTTTTGTTCTGCCCAAACCCACAGAGGCCCAAATATATTTCCTTCTCTATTTCCCGTCTCCGAACCAGTAGGGGGCATAATTAGCAGTTCTCCCGATTTGTTGCGTTCAATGCGTAATTCACGATTGATTTGACAAAACTCGAAAAACTCGTCGTCTGTCATTTTCAATTTTGGCGGTATTCGCAATACAATTTTTGATGTCAACATAATTAATTTCCTCAATCGCTGTTTGTAGTGAGGACTTCAGTCCTCAAAAATCAGGATGAATGACTAAAGTCATGACTGCGAAACTGTTTGTAGTGAGGACTTCAGTGATCAAAAATTAAGAAGGACTAAAGTCCTCACTACGAACCGGGCGGACTGAAGTCCTCACTACGAACTTGAAGGACTAAAGTCCTCACTACGAACCTCAAGGACTAAAGTCCTCACTACGAACCTGTTTGCAAATTAAACCTATTTATTTGGTTGAGGAGTCATCCGCAAATAAGGCTTAACTGGTGTGTAACCTTTCGGAAATTTTTCTGCCAACTCTGCGGGGTCGGTAATCGATGGTACGATAACGCAATCATCACCATCTTTCCAATCAACCGGAGTCGCAACGCTGTATTTGTCTGTTAGTTGCAGGGAATCAATTACTCGCAGAATTTCATTAAAGTTCCGGCCAGTGCTCGCCGGATACGTAATGCTCAAACGCAGTTTCTTGTCCGGGTCAATCACAAAAACTGTGCGGATTGTTAAGTTATTCAGGGAGTTAGGATGGATCATATCGTAAATGTCGGAAACTTTACGATCGCCATCTGCTAAAATTGGATAATTGAGAGTAACTTTTTGAGTTTCCTCAATATCTTTAATCCAGCCCATGTGAGAATCCACATCATCGACGCTGAGGGCGATGGTTTTGACGCCCCGCTTGTCAAATTCAGACTTGAGACGGGCCACTGCACCGAGTTCGGTGGTGCACACTGGAGTATAGTCTTTCGGGTGAGAAAACAACACGACCCAGCTATCGCCAGCCCAGTCGTAGAAATTGATTTCGCCTTCCGAGGAGGCTTGGGTAAAGTTGGGAACTGTATCGCCTAATCGTAGAGACATAACTGGTTTCCTCTAATTTTATTTAACAACAGGTATCTATCATCCCACAATTGCCCGGTTTCTCGATCGCGTTGTAAATGATTTTAAACTTTTTGGTCGATCGCCACCCAATTCCACTACTGTAATCTATATGCGACGTTGTTCCTACCACTAAATTTTGTTGCTATGCTTTACTTTTTGCTGAAGGCAATACAGCCTGTTTTAGTTCCGGTATGTTTTGTCTGTGCCTGGGGTTTAGTTTTGTTGGTGTGTTCGAGTATCGGGCGTGCTGTCGGCGATTCCGTGCACAGAGCTCAGCGGATGCACCAAATCCCTTGTGCTAACTGCGTATTTTTCACCGGCGACTACCACCTTAAGTGTCCCGTTAGGCCTATAATAGCTTTGTCTGAAGATGCGATCGACTGTCCTGATTATCGATCGCATTCCGGAACTTACTTTAACAGTTGACAGTTGACAGCTTGCGCGCTCGCGACTTGCCCGCCCGCGAAGTCGAGGGGAGTCGAAGAGTTGACAGAAGAGCCCGCCCGCGAAGTCGAGGGGTTGACAGTTAAGTCCGAAGTTTTTAGCCCGGGGATTTAAGCCCCTGCCTAAAAACAATCCACCTAAAGGTGGGGGCTTAAATCCCCTGTACTTTGGTTGAAAAATCCGGTTGCCGGTTTACACATTTCTTAACATCTCTCGCTCTTTGAATTAAACTGAAGTTGTGAGTCAGAGATTTTCAGGAGTGTATCAAGAATGCTAGTTCAAAAGCTAAACGGCTGCGACGAGTTTATGGCGGGTGACGGTACTCAACTGCGAGAATTGCTGCATCCAGACAAACAAGCTGTCGAGTTGCGTTACCGTTTAGCCCACGCCACTTTGCCGCCGGGAGAAACTTCCGCGCCGCACTCACTAACAACTTCTGAAGTTTACTACATCATCAGCGGTATTGGGGAAATGCACATCGACGATGACACTCAATTAGTGCAAGTCGGAGATGCGATTTACATTCCGCCAAACGCCAAGCAGTTTATTTACAACTGCGGCGAAGAACCGCTAATATTTATTTGTATCGTCGATCCGGCGTGGCGAAAGGAAGACGAGACAATTTTTCAGTAAAATGTCAAAAAAATTGTTTTAAGAACAAGTTTTAACAATAACAGCACCCAGCCATATGTACCGAGTGATTTCCTCTTTTTCAACTTCGATGCGGAGTTGCAATAAATCCTCAGATTCAGTTGCATTGCTCCCCTCTTATTAGTTGGGGAAGTATCAGCTTTGTTGGTGGGTGCTGCTATTGTTTTTTGATGGGACAGATGTGAGATTAAACAGCGTTTTTACTCCTTAAGTTATATTTTAAACTTCGCTGCGGTATCTGGAAGTTGTATCTGTCAGAGAAGCTTTTTGTTTGCTTCATATTATTAATGTACCACCTTCTTCTGGGAGCGCAAGTACCTGCAACTAAACTTTACATAACAGTTGACTGTTGACTGTTGACAGAAGGAAGAAGGAAGAAGGAAGAAGGAAGAAGGAAGAAGGAAGAAGGAAGAAGAAAGACAATCCTGTAGGGGTATAGATATTTCCGATTAATGATGAAGTTGAATTAAGCATCGAGCTTTGTGGATGCGCGCGCCGCTAAAATATTAGAGTTCGGCTGTGGCTGCTGTTGGGAGAAACAGTCATAATATCGGTATGAAAACAACCAAACTCATCAAACTGTGCGCCTTATCGCTGAGCATTTTCCTGCTGTGTAGCAGTGTCGCGACAGCGGAACCGACGGCGAGCCCTCAGCCGCAGCAGACTTATACTAATCAAGAGATTCTGCAACAGTTGCTAAAGGCGAAAATTGTGTATTTGGGTGAAACCCATGATAGCACAGCCGACCACCAAGCTCAACGGGCGATAATTCAAGAAATGCAGCGGCAAAATGGTAAAATTGCGATCGCGATGGAGATGTTTCAGCGTCCGTTCCAAAGTGCGATCGACAACTACTTAGCTGGTAAAATCACAGAAGAGCAATTAGTCGAGCAAACAGAGTACGATCGCAGATGGCGTTTTCCTTGGGAATATTACGCGCCATTTTTGCGGTTGGCCAAAGAAAAGCAACTGCCAGTCCTCGCCTTAAATACACCATCGGAAGTAACCAGAAAAGTTGCCTCTCAAGGCTTAGAAAGCCTCACAGCCGACGACAAAAAATATATTCCGCCAATTTCCGAAATTCGCACCGACAACGCCGAATACCGGCAAATGCTGCTCGAAGTTTTCCAACAGCACCAAAAATCTGCACAGGGACATAGTACAGCCTTTGAAAGATTTTTGCAAGCCCAAGTTTTGTGGGACGAAACTATGGCCGAAAGCATAGCTACATTTGTGAAAGCTAACCCCGACTATCAAGTTGTAGTGTTAGCAGGGAAAGGACATATTATGTTCGGTTATGGGATTCCCAGCCGCGTTGAGAGGCGTTTGGGAGTCGGGAAGGTAAAAATGCGATCGGTTTTATTTAGTTCGCCCACAGATACTCCTTTGTCCACAGACAAACCCATTGCTGACTTTGTTTGGCACCACTCGGAATAGTATAGCAGTGGACAGTTGACAGCTTGCGCTGAGCGAAGTCGAAGAGTGGGCCTGGGACAGTTGCTTCGTCAAGGAAATCAAACCGTTTCTGCTATGGCATATCGGCTCTATTCATGAGGTTATTTATGTCCTCACCGCTGTGGCGATTGCTATATAATTTTACTTGCAAGCAATAATCGGGAAAAGTCAATGACAAATAGACCAAAAATACTTGCATTTGCCGGAAGTATCCGGGAGGCATCCTACAACAAACTGCTGGTAAAAGTTGCGGCGGCTGGGGCTAGGGCGGCGGGTGCCGAAGTTACTTATCTAGATTTGCGCGATTTACCGCTGCCACTATTTGACGAAGATTTGGAAGCCAAAGAGGGAATCCCAGAGAATGCCCGGAAGTTGAAGGAATTGATGGTAGCTCATGACGGGTTTTTGATTGCTTCTCCCGAGTATAACAGTTCGGTTACGGCTGTGTTGAAAAATGCGATCGACTGGGTATCGCGCCCAGCACCGGGCGAACCGGGATTGGTGGCATTTACTGACAAAGTAGCGGTAATTATGAGCACTTCCCCTGGCGGGCTTGGCGGTTTGCGGGGATTGGTGCATTTGCGATCGATCTTGGGTAATATTAACGTGTTCGTGCTGCCAGATCAGAAAGCAATTCCTCAAGCTTTTGGAGTATTTAACGCTGACGGTACAATGAAAGATCCCAAACAGCAGGAGTCTGTTGAGAATCTCGGCGCTAAGTTGTCTAATGTGCTGTCCAAATTAATCGCGTGAGGCGATTTTACTCGTTACCAGGCGCAAAGCGCCTGGTACGCAGAACCGGTTGCATAGATCTTTGATAGAGCCCGTCAACCACTCCTTCAAGGCAGATCAACACAGATGTAGTGCAGATAATCTTAAGATAGTTTACCACTTTTGCAATCTTGTCTATTGTTGACTATATTTGGAAGTATTGATTTGATATAATCTCAAAAATATAACCCACTCAGGCAGAGCGAGAACCAAAGCGTGAAAGTCAAGCGTCTAAAAATGAACTCATTCCGAGGCATCAGAGATTTAACCTTGGAGTTTAATACCGATGAGCCTACTGTGTTCATCGGTATTAACGGTGTCGGAAAATCTAGCATACTTGATTGTCTAGCCATTCTTCTATCCAGTCTGACAAAGCGAATTCAAAACCCCAATAGTTCTGGGCGCTCTTTCAATGAAGATGATATCAAAAAAGGATGCAAAGAAACTCATAATGAAATTACAATTTCAATGGACAATGAGCAGGAATTAGTATGGTCTTTAACTAAGGTAAGTAAAAGGCGAAGTAAGGAGACTAGCAGCAACCTTGGGGAGTTAAAAACAGTTGTTGATAAGATACATCGTCAGTTAGATTCTACTTCTTTGGTAGACTTGCCTTTAGCAATTTACTATCCAACTAACCGTGCCGTACTTGATATTCCTTTGAAGATTAGGACGAAACATTCGTTTGAACAGATAACTGCTTATGATGAGGTACTCACGGGCGGTCAGATCGATTTTAGGCGCTTTTTTGAGTGGTTTAGAGACCGGGAAGATTTAGAAAATGAATTACGACTAAATAGTTCTAATGAGTATCGCGATCGCGAATTAGAAGCAGTCAGAGATGCGATCGCTAACTTATTAGACGGCTTCTCAAATTTACGGGTTAGGCGATCTCCTTTGCGAATGACTGTAAACAAAGAAGGCGATGAACTGATCGTCAATCAACTATCCGATGGTGAAAAATGCTTGTTAGCACTAGCAGGTGATTTAGCAAGGCGTTTGGCGATCGCAAATCCGAATCCATTATGCAATCCACTTAAGGGTTCCGGCGTTGTTTTGATTGACGAGATTGAGCTACACTTGCACCCAAAATGGCAACGGGCTATTATTCCGAATCTGGCAAAAACTTTCCCTAATTGCCAGTTTATAATTACCACTCATTCGCCACAGGTAATCAGCGATATCAAATGGGTTCATCTTTTGATATCAACATCTGAAGGAATTGTAATGAAGCGCGTACCATCCTATGGTAAAGATAGCAATCGAATTCTAGAAACGCTCATGGGAACTCCAGAACGTCCGCAGGAAACTCAGGAATCTTTATATGAACTGTTTCGCTTCATAGACAAGGGTGAACTTGACAATGCACGGCGATTGCGTCAAGAATTAGCGCGCAGAATGGGAGAAGAAGATCCTGAATTTGTGAGAGCAGATTGGCTAATTCAACGCAAGGAAATTCTCAATCAATGAAATACATTCAAAAGAGGAAAGAGCCTCAAAATTTTTCCGACTGGAAGGATACACAGAAGTCTATTAATGTCAACTATCATTACAGATATCTTCTAAATCCTGAAAAAAGATCGGTACACAGTTTTTTGCTAATTGAACAAGGCTACATTTGCTGCTACTGTTGTAAGAGAGTTGAGCAAAGCAATAGCCATATTGAACATTTAGCCCCTCAAAGTAAGACTGATGCAGAATTATCTCTTGATTATATAAATATGCTAGGTTCTTGTGGCAGAGATCCAGATTGGCCTGAGTATTGTGGCAATAAAAAGCAGAATCTTGCGATCGCAGTTTCACCGCTACAGTCCAACTGTGAAGATTTTTTTACTTATTCTAGTAATGGTGAGATAGTGCCAAATACAAAGAATTTAGCTGGCCAAAAAGATGCTGAAACAACAATTGAAGTTTTGGGACTCAACCATTATGACTTAACGCAAGGACGAATTCAAGCACTTAAAGCACTGGAAGGAGTAATGACACAGGAAGAGGCAGAATTATTAGCTCAATTTTGTAAAAAAATGGATGCACAAGGGCGATACCAGCCTTTTTGTAATGCGATTTTGTATTATCTGAAGGATTATTTTGGAGTTGATTAAATTTAATCTCACCCAAAGATTGCAGATTGGACAATGGGACTTAACTTAAATTGTACCACTACCGCATCACCCGATCGACCTAAAAGAAAACCACCCGATCGCACATTGGCACTCAGAGACCAAAGCAAGCATAATTTAACCATCGGTCATCGGTCGGTTATACTTGTTACCAACAGTATGGCAGGCGCGGGAGACTCCTCCCTCACACCTGCCATGCAGTTTTATTTAATAATTTTACGATTTGTGCGATCGCTCAACTAAGATAACATAGGTTCGTAGTGAGGACTTCAGTCCTTCTTTTTTTGCGGACTAAAGTCCTCACTACAAACCTATTTGCTTATTACTCAACTAAGATAACATAGGTTCGTAGTGAGGACTTCAGTCCTTCTTCTTTGCGGACTAAAGTCCTCACTACAAACCTATTTGTTTATTACTCAACTAAGATAACATAGGTTCGTAGTGAGGACTTCAGTCCTTATGAAAGAGCGGACTAAAGTCCTCACTACAAACCTATTCGGTTCGAGGCGACTTGATATCATCCCATTTTTTTCTTTTTCCAAGCTTCAACAAACGGCAAAAACACCGATACCAACTCCTGGCGACTCATCACCAAAGTCGGAAAAGAAATCCTCCCGTAATTCTTCCCCACTGTCAGCGGAAAAATCGCCTGAGATTCCAGCGGTAGCCAAACCGCACCCGCAGCTTTCACAATTACCCAACTTCCAGCAATATCCCAAATTTTCGGAGTCGCTTCTACTCCTCCCATCGCCACACCGGAAGCCACCATCAAAAAATTGTAACTAGCCATTCCCAACATCCGAATTTTACTCGGAAGATGAGGCCCAATTCCCACACTCCGGGAACACAAATTAAAAATATGATTTCCACTTAGTTTATCAGCACTCGGGCGAATCGGGCGATCGTTTAAAAACGCACCTTGAGGCATATTTGTCAATACTTCATCGTCCCCGAAATCTTCTGCATAAAAACCGTAAAAAGTTTGATTCAG
This sequence comes from Microcoleus sp. bin38.metabat.b11b12b14.051, assembly GCF_013299165.1. NCBI lineage: Bacteria > Bacillati > Cyanobacteriota > Cyanophyceae > Oscillatoriales > Microcoleaceae > Microcoleus > Microcoleus sp. bin38.metabat.b11b12b14.051. The sequence goes on along the minus strand of NZ_JAAFKD010000001.1, from coordinate 529,580 downwards.
AGGTGGCAAATACACGCAGCCAAAAACCGGAGTTCCGCGATACAATAAACCTAAAGAAATTCCCCAAATCGGAATTCCGCGAGCAAAATTAGTCGTAGCATCCAGAGGATCGACCACCCAACACCATTCAGTATCGGGTAAAACGTGTTCTCCTTCCTCGCTCAAAATCCCGTGGCTGGGAAACGCAAGTGCGATCGCATTTCTAATCTCTGCATCAGCCCAATTGTCAGACTGCGTAACCAAACTGCCATCAGATTTCTCATCCGCTTGTGCAGAGCCGAAATCTTTCAAAAACTGCTGTCCGACTGTCTTGACAGTAGTCTGAGAAAAAGTTAAAATAGAATCCCAAAAATCTTTCATTTGTATTTTGTTCGTAGAAAGGACTAAAGTCCTTACTCCACGATATCATTAGGAATGCAGTCCTCACTACAAACCTGAGTTTTTTATTCCCGAGATAATGCGGACTGAAGTCCTCACTACGAACCTTCGTCTAATTTATTTGTTTCGCAGTCAGGAGTTGAGTTTTTTTTTCCGAGATAATGCGGACTGAAGTCCTCACTACGAACCTCAGTCTAATTCATTTTCCAGGATAGTTGCGATCGCACTTTTAGCATTATCCTGAAACTCGGCAACATCCACCCGACTCAAAAGGTACACAGCAAAAATCATACCCGCCGCCGGCACAGCAAAAACTAACCCGTAAGCCAACATCGGCACCCCAAACAAAGTCCTGCCAAAATCCAAAATAGCACCACCGCTAACCGTCGCCACACCCCGCGCCATCGCCTGCGACAAACCCCAAGCGCCAATAAAAGTCCCCGCAGTTTCCGCAGCAGTCAAATCCAACATCAAACTCAGCGCCCCCGTCGTTGTAATTCCCGAAGCTAAGCCGAAACACATCAAAGCCGACTTAAACACAGTGGGATTACCAGTAAATCCCGATAAAATAATCAAGCCAAAACAAGCCGCCACCGACAAACAACCCAATCTAATCGTATTTTGCTTGCCGATGCGCGGTACAATTAAAAAACCTGTGGCGCTCAAACCGATGAGAACACCAGTACCGTAAATAGCATTCAACTTGGTACTTTCCGAAATCGGCATCTTAAAAATTTCCCCGCCGTAGGGTTCCAAAACCGCATCCTGCATAAACAAACAAATTGTCATCACCAGCAGGAAAGTAAAAAATAAACCGGTTTGGCGGCTAGCAGTCAAAATCCGCAGCGCACTTCCCAAAGTAATTTTATCTTCTCGATTCACTGCGAGCGATCGCGCCCCGTAACGCGAATACTTTTTCTCAACCCCAAAAGTTGCAATCCCCACCAACAGCAAAACCACCGCCGGCACCTTCACAAACAAACCATTAATCGAAGCCTGTAAAACTTCCCGCGGCACATCCCCATCAATCTGCTTCAACAAACCGCTGCTGACAATCGCCCCGATAATAATACCAACCATCAGCATCGACCATACCACACCCACCAACTTCGATCGATCCTCCTCATCCGAAACATCCACCAACAACGCAGCAAAAGGAGTCGAGCTCGAACAAATCGCGATACCGTAAAGCGCAAAAACCAAACCCAACAAACCCACCCAGCCGTAAGTCGGAGTCGTCCACCCCACAGCGTCCAAACTAGCGCCCAAGCGCCACATCACCTGCACCGCCAAAAAAGCCGAAATTACAAATAACAACCCTCCCAGCCACACGTAACCCGTGCGGTGATGCCCAAACAAAGGCTTAGCATCCGACATTTGCCCGAACCACACCCTAGCCGGGGCGACAAACTGGTGCATCGCCAGGGTACCCGCCACCACAGTAGCCGGAATCGCCAACTCCTTAATCATCACGCGATTGAGCACCCCCAGGGTCAAAATCGACATCATGCCCAGCCCCATCTGAAACAAACCCAGCCGGAACATAGTAGCGAGGTCAATTCTCTTGATAGTAGCAGTCGCGGAATCTGTTAATGTAGAATCTGGCAAAGAGTCGATCGGCATAAGTATTCAAATAAACAGAGCATCAGCATTCATCGTAACTGATACGAGTTACAAAAATAATCCAACTGTAGACAAGCTGCAAACCCATACACCATCACTTATTCCCAATCTAAAATCGTTCGACTGAGCGAAGTCGAAGTCTAAAATCGTTCGACTGAGCGAAGTCGAAGTCTAAAATCCAAAATGGTATGAGATATCGCAACGGGCTACCATTATTCCGCCAGCTAGAAGCTCGTTAGCGAAGCCCTCGAAGAGGATCGCGATTATTTATATAAAAATAATAGACAATAAAGAATTGTGGATTTACCAACCGTGACAACCATTACCTTGGGACAAAATGGCCCAGCCGTCATTCCCCTGTGCGTCGGAACTTGGGCGTGGGGCGATAAACTATTTTGGAACTACGGCAGCAACTACGGCGCCGCCGAAGTAGAAGCAGCATTCAACACATCCCTAGATGCCGGAGTCAACTTTTTCGACACAGCCGAAGTCTACGGTAACGGCTTGTCAGAAGAATTGCTGGGGCAGTTTATCAAAAAAACCAGCCAACCCGTCCAAATAGCCACTAAATTCGGCCCCGTACCTTGGCGGATTTCAGGAAAATCAGTTTCCGAAGCCTTAAGTGCCAGCTTAAAACGGTTGCAAGTAGAACAAATAACCCTTTACCAAGTACACTGGCCCTTCAGTTTTTTGCTGAGTCAAGAAACGCTGATGAATGCCTTAGCAGACGAAGTAAAACAAGGCAGAATTCAAGCAGTAGGAGTCAGCAACTATTCCGAAGAACAGATGCGCGAAGCCCACAAAATATTAGCAGCCAGAGGAGTTCCCCTAGCAACAAATCAAGTTCGTTACTCATTGCTATCGCGGCAAGTAGAAAAAGAAGGAATTGTGCGTGCAGCCCGCCAATTGGGAGTCACGATTTTAGCATACAGCCCCTTAGCCCAAGGATTGCTGACAGGCAAATACAGCGCCCAAGAAGAACCGACTGGAGCCCGCAAATTTGACTCCCGCTTCAGCAAAGTGGGCATCGAAAAAATCGAATTAGTCATGTCCACCTTGCGGAAAATGGGAAGAAAGCGCGATCGCACACCCGGCCAAGTTGCCCTAAACTGGTTAATAGCCCAAAACGGAGTCATCCCAATTCCCGGCGCCAAAACCGCAAAACAAGCCGAAGAAAATGCAGGCGCCCTAGGCTGGACATTAAGCCAAGATGAAGTCTACCAACTAGAACTAATGACACGTCCTTGGCGAGAATAATACGACTTATTCACCACCACTCAGAAACCGGGTTTTTTCGCAAAATACACAGATTTTACACTGCAAATTTGGTAAAAAACCCGGTTTCTTTAGCTTAATGCGTAAGTCCTATTTCAATAAGGTTCATATCAGAAAGTGCAAGGGTAAAACGAGAGTAAAAAATAGATACGGAGATTGCTTCGTTCCTCTCTTCGGACACCGCTAGCTGAACCGTATTGATTCCTGTTCTTCCTTCTTCCTTCTTCCTTCTTCCTTCTTCCTTCGTCTTACTATGAAACTATTAACAGACTGGGGTTTCACCCGCGAAGGCTTGCTCAACAACAGCCGCGGCGAATATTTAGTATTGCTTCAAGGAGCATTACTCGCAGGATTTGCCATCTTACCAGTTTATCAAATACCAGGATTCAAAATTCAATCAACTCAATTAATTTATCTTACCTGGATTCTGGCAAGCATCCTCGGCTTAGGTGCACTAATTTTAATCGTCAAAGGATTGATTGACTTAGGAAAAAACCTCACACCTTTACCTTATCCCATAGAAAATGGAGAATTAGTCCAAACAGGAATTTACAGCATAGTGCGGCATCCATTATACAGCGGCTTAATCTTCGCAGCCCTCGGCTGGACACTTTGGCAAATGAGCATATCGCACTTAATAGCCACTGCAATTTTACTAATATTTTTAGACATCAAAGCCAACCGCGAAGAAACCTGGTTAACCGAAAAATATCCCGACTATTCAGAATATCGCCAGCGAGTCAAAAAACTAATTCCAGGAATTTATTAAAAGTTTTAGATTGCGGTTTGAATCAAGCGTTCTATGATATATTCGACGATCGCAGGCTGTAGCATTAAAGTTGTTGGCGCGTTCTCATTGAGCGATCGCCGATCTTCGATGAGCGATCGCTCCGCCAGCGCCTCCAACGCTTCCATCAGCGGCCGTCCAGCAACTTTGGGCAAAATTTCAGCTTTTAACCTCGCAGGAGTCGCTGCATCTTGATTAAGGGCTAACCAGTACATGATTTGTTGTTGCAGGGGAGACAGGCGATCGAATTGGCGATCGAGCAAATCCCACAAATCGCTAAACACAGTATTTCCTTGCAATAAAAATGCCTGAATATCACCGCCAAAAAGTGTTTGAATAGTCGTGGCTGCAATTTTAATCGCCAGGGGATTGCCACCAAAGTAGTTGACAATATCTCTACTTTGTAGTAGCGTTGCCTTTAATCCTTTATCGGCAAGGATTTGCTGGCATACAGGCGGTGAAAGGCCGGAGAGTTTGAGCGATCGCACCGGCAAATTTTCGCCCGATCGCACAGCAAATCCGCCCGGTTGTTCTCGTCCCGTTAAAATCAGACAACTGTGGTGAGATTCGTCAGCAATACGCCCAAATAACAGTCCGTAATCTTCATAGCCTGGTTGATATTGTCCGCTGCAAATTCCGGCTTGCAAAATCGACTCCAGATTGTCGAAAATTAACAAACAGCGTTTTTGTCGCAACTGTTCCATCAGAGAAGAAATAGAGTTATTGGTTGTGGCTGATGAATTAGTTAAAATCGGTAAAATATTGCTGAGGATAACATCTAAGGTTGGTGCTTGCTGCAAACTGCGGTAAATCACGAATTCAAATTGAGATTGAATTTGCTGAGCGAGTTTGACAGACAGAGAACTTTTGCCGATACCGCCAAGTCCAAAAATACCGATCGCACGAGTAGAATTGCTACTAATCCAAGTTTCTAAAGTTTGCAATTCCTGTAGGCGGTTGTAAAATTGGGAAACATCGATCGCTTCTCCCCAATCTTGGATGCAGTTATGTGCTGCGCTGCGATGCTGGTAGCGGCGCAAGACTGCTTGAAGATTGTGCTTTGAAACTTGTTCACCGATGATTTTAGAGAGCTTTTGCCACAAATGCGAACCGACTTGTTTGATATAGTCGTGTTCGTAAAGTAAGCGATCGGCTATTTCTTGATAAGAATGTCCTTCCCAAGTTTCCAGAAAAACGAGAGATTGAATGTCATTGAGTTTTTGCTTTTTGTTTGCGGATTGTAACAAAATGTCAATTAGGGCGATCGCCTCTTGTGCTGTCATAAATTGTCATATTAATCTATTCAATAGATTTACCGATTATTCTGAGTGGGGGGTTGTGTTTCAGGATAGAAAACAAATTTATTGAATTAACCGCAAGGTAGCCCCTTTTATACTCGGCGGTTGAAACCGCGTCTCTACGAATAAAGTCTGCCTTTGCGGACTAAGAAATAAGAGGGATATTTAAACCGGATTTGCGATGAGGTCAATTCCACAATCTCAAATCTCAAATCGATCGAGTGAATTTACGTAACTTTACAAAAGCTTGTCACTTTTTCTCACCGCCAGGGCGATCGGGTTTGGGTTTTGATGAGGAAAGTCAAGAAGGAGAAATACTTATAAATATGCAACCAAGTCAAGACTGCTTAAATCTTATCAAAGAGTCAGAAGGTCTACATCGCAAACTTCCTGATGGAACAATTGGAGCTTATGTCGATCCAGTCGGGGTATGGACGATTGGTTATGGATCAATTCATCACATTAATAAAAACAGGGCTGTACAAAAAGGTGATGTGATTACCGAAGCTGACGCTTTACGCTGGTTAAATGTGGAAGTGACAGAGAAGGCAGACGCAGTGAATAACCTGTGCAAAGTTCCTCTCAAACAAGGTATGCTTGATGCTCTGGTTTCGTTCGCGTTTAATTTCGGATCGGAAGCCTTAAAAAAATCAACACTCCTGCGTAAGCTCAACACGAACGACTACGAGGGAGCAGCCCGTGAATTCGATCGCTGGATTCATGGGAATGGGAAAGTTCTACCAGGATTAGTGATTCGTCGCAATAAAGAAGAAGCTTTATTTCGGCGGGAGGGATGGCCGGGTGATGATGTTGAAATTGCTGCGTCCGATAATGTTGCAGCTCTAAACAAACCTTATGAGGCTCCAGAACTTCCTCTGAAGATTACCCGTACCCTCAAGGAAGGATCGGCAGGCGAAGATTGCTACATCCTCAATTGTGCATTAGCAGAGCGCGGTTTTCTTAAACTTGACAGTCAGCCTAATAGCTACACTGCTGTCACTAAAGAAGTTGTTACACGGTTCCAAGGTGAAAATAATCTCAAGGTTGACGGGCTTTTCGGTCCCAAAACAAAAGCAACACTTGCTGCCGCACTCGCTAAGTCACGCAAACGTTTACCTGAGCCAATGTTAGAACGGGTTTATTGCCGTCTGACTCGCACCTATAAGGTAAATTCCGACGGGCTGGAGTGGTTGTCACTAGACTTTATCAGTTCTCAGCAGAACGTTCTTAACTCGCTTCCTGTTGTTTCAGGTGTTAGTAGCAGACAGATTTTCAATCTTCCTGAAGATAGCGATGCAGGGAGTTTAGAGCCAATTCCTCAAGGACGCTACGTCATCGGCGATATTGATTGGGCGGGTGATAAGAACAACTACGATGTTCCTCACTTTCATAAAAATGATGGGATTGGTCCAGTCTTTGTTCCTCTAATCAAACATTTCACCCAAATTGACGATCGCGATGCTTTTGGCTTTCATGTTGATTGGAACGAAAGACATTCACCAGGTAGTGCTGGATGTGTTTGCCCAACCACAATGGAGGATTTGAAAGAACTGGTCAGGCTTTTGCGTCTTTACGATCCTCGCGACCTTTTTGTAGACTGGGATCTGCTGTAGGTGGACACTGCCCGTTAACACTCTCTAGGGCGATCTGGAAATCCTGTCCTACAAGATATCTCAGGGGTTGTCTAAAGTTTGAAAAGTGTTTGAATAGTAAGCCGATCGCACCTCACACCTTCACTCCCTCACCCAATAACGGGAAATGAAGGTTACAGGTGCGATCGCCCTTTCCTCTACCTTGACAATCTGTAAAGTTACAAACCTTTACAAAAGTCTGTCACTTTTTCTCACCGACAGGGCGATCGGGGTGATTTATTCTTTGAGTTAAGTCAAAGCAAAACTTGTTCAGACTATTCAGAGTTCAACCGCAGATGTGCGGTATAACCCGACTAAGAAAAGTATTGTACCGCATCTGCGACACAATTATAAGTTCGACTGCTTTAGCTTTCGGTTGAGATGTACTTCAGAGTTTTATGTTCGAGTTGAATCTAAAATATGAGGCTTTGTTATGTGGTTATTCAAGCAGATTAGGCAAGAGCCAGTGTTATTTCAGGGACTTATTCAAGCACTTTTTCCCGTGCTAGTGGCTTTCGGTGCTCTTCAGTTGCAGGAGATTCAGTTAGGAACTTTATATGCTTTCACTGCTGCATTGCTATCCTTTCTTACCCGCACTCAAGTAACTCCTCTTTCAAATCCCAGAAATGATTCTGGCAATCGACTAGCTCCTAGACCCAGTAGTGATTCATGACTGAAAGATAGGTTGAGGGGTGCGATAGCCAAGCTATATTAAATTGCAATTGGTGAATGCCATGCAAGCCAAACTTCAGAACTTTCCCTCGCTGATGCCGAAATTATTTTAGGACGCTTGCCCGATCGAATTCAAGCCGCTCTAATTGCTCGTGCTGCTGAAATTGAATACCCGATCGAAGCAGTTATTGAGATGGCAATCGCCAGTTTTCAAGGGCACAGAGGCATTAGGTTTTGTAGATTGCAAACCAGGACGCGGGCAGTAAAATTGTAAAATCTTTTAGGATGTCAATCGCACCTCATCACTCCTTCATCTCCTCACCAAATAACGGGAAATGAAGGTTGCAGGCGCGATCGCCCTTTCCTATAACAACTGACAAATGACAACTGACAACTGACATTTATTCATGCCGCGTACCATCAGGCATCACCGCACCCTTTAAATTCGCCCCCTTCAAATTAGTCTCCAACAGCAAAGCATTCCTCAGATTAGCACCCTGCAAATTAGCACCCTCCAGATTTGCCATCCACAGATTTGCCCCCTCCAAATTCGCCCCCGACAAGTCAGCATTAACCAAAAAAATACCTTTCATAAAAGCACCTGTTAAGTTAGCATTTTTTAAGTTACTTTCTCCCAAATAAGCATCCTCTAAAAACGCCTTTTCTAAATTGCTTTCTGCCAAATTTGCCCCTACCAAATTGCTACTTATCAGGTAAACACCAGCCAAATTTGCCTGTTTCAAGTTAGCATTTACCAAATTGGCACTCCACAAATTGGCATTTTTCAGGTTGGCATTTTCTAAATTGACGCCTTCGAGAAAAACTGCACTCAAATTAGCACCTGAAAGATTGCACTCCCGGCATTGTCTGGTAACAAGCAATTGTCGGACTTGATGCTTGACTGAGGAACCGTTGGCTGCGAAAATTATTAAACCTGTAGTTGCTAAGCCGATCGCACAAACAGTCACCATCCCGATCGCACTTACAATATTTCTCTGTGTCATGCCGCGAAAATCCGGTATTAGTATAAAAATATACCTATAATTTCTAGTGTTGGCGATCGAGTTTTTTGCTACTCTTCCCTTCCCTCATGAAAAAACAGTTAAAACTTCAATTGCTAGCGATCGCCCTAATTTCGATTTTAGCAACAATCGGCGTCGGGTGCGATCGCCTGCTCAAAAAACCCTTTCAACTTCCCCCATCAGCCAAACAAGAGCCCTGGCCAGTGAAAACAGGCCTGCGAGTCGGACTGATCCGCGACAACATCCCAACAGTCAACCGCATAGTTTTAGTCCCCGACGAAGCCACATTCTTAGCAGCAATCCAAAAATGGAACCTCAAAGGACACTGGCCCATTATCATCGAAGATAAAAAATATGCGCCGATGTTTTTGGAGCGCTTCCAACCCGAAGAAATCGTCCGTTTACCCAGCATCAAACAGCAACTCCCAACAGGTCAAAAACTCCAACAATTAATGCACAACAGCGCAGCAACAGCCTGGAATGCCACGGATGCTAAAACCTTAAAAGAAAAATGGAAAGAGCTCGGCTGGGAACCTCCAGGAGTAGTCATCACCTCAGAAAATGACCCAGCACGCACAGCAGCAGTTGCCTTAGCAGCCGCCCGTGGCCAACCTTTAGTATTTGTCGAAGGCAACTTCGGAAAACCCAACAATAACCTCAATGACACACAGTGGAAAACTCTGCAAATAGCAGTTACCAAAGCTGTCGAATCTACAGGATATTTTTACTCTCAACTCGGAGACGCGATCGACACAATCACCATTGTACGCCAACTAGCAGTAAAATATCAATCCCCTCAAAACAAAGACGAACAATTAGCTGTTACCGACGGTTTGGGACGGCACCCCAACGGCGAACGCTGGGCTGCGGCTGGCTGGATTTATGGCTCGGAAGTGCGAGCGATCTATCAAGCCATGTGCGCCATATTCCTCGACAGCGAAACAGCGATGCTGTATGACAGTTACCCAAAAGAAGGAAATTGGGGAAAATACGAAATGGAGTCAGCAGCTAGCGGACTAAAAACCATAGGTTTGAATGTCGAATTAGTGCAGCAACCAGATTCTAGCCTGCAAACTTGGCGGAATTTAGCATCAAAACCGTGGACATTTGACTTAATATTGATGAATTCCAAAGGCTATCCAAAATCATTTCAAGTCGGCGACGGCGATGCCCCAGTTGACGATATACCAAAACTCGAATTTCCCGCAGCAATCCACATGATTCACAGTTGGTCAGCATCTGATCCAGATGATGCAAGTACCGTTGCTGGGCGGTGGTTGCAAAATGGTGCTTACGCCTATGTCGGTAGCGTCAACGAACCTTTGTTATCTGCATTTATTCCGCCTAAAATTATGGTCGATCGCCTAAAACGAGGTGCGCCCTTTTTAATCGCAGCCCGCCAGCTAGAATCGCCGCCCTGGAAAGTCACCACCATCGGCGATCCGCTAATGTCGATCGCCAAACCCAGAGCCAGAATCCGGCCCGCGCAACAACCCATGTGAGGTGCGATCCAACAGGTTTGTAGTGAGGACTTCAGTCCGCATCCTTCATGACTAGGACTTCCATAGCGAACGATCCAACAGGTTTGTAGTGAGGACTTCAGTCCGCATCTTTCATGCCTAGGACTTCCATAGCGAACGATCAAACTTTCCATTTGAGATTTTTGACCCCATCAATAATCTCAAATGGAAAGTTGAGTTTCACTAATTGTTAGTATAGTGCCAGCTCACCGCTCCTCAGAGTGCGATCGCCCGAACTTCTAGCACTTTAGATATAGTTAATTAGGATTATCACTCAATTTATCTAAATTTGAATGTCACTGAGTATACAATCGTCACGTAAAATTCACCCACCCTCAGAAGCGCTTATTCCACCCCAGCCGGTCGCCCCAAAATCCTCCCTCAACTATGTCTTGATTAATACCAGTTTAAAAAAAGAATCTAACTCTCTAGTAAGCTCCAAACCCTGAACTCATCAATCATTCCTAATTCTTCAATCTAAAATCTAAAATCTAAAATCTAAAATCGTATAACTTGTCAATTCCCCTAAAATAACTCAAAATGAAAATAAGAAATAAAATGTAATATTTATCTAACTTCTCACACAAAAAAATTAACCCCTAAATGAAAGCCACCCATCCTGTGGATCTCCTGCCACCGCCCGGGCCAACCGCAGAAACTCCCCAAGCATCCCGCCTTAGCCCGCTGTTCAACAGCCTCCACCCGAGTCCAGAAACCCTGCTACTCATCCTCTCCCTAGTCATCGGGGGAGTTACGGGCGCAGGCGTAGTCACCTTTCACTACCTGATCCACGTGATCCACAGCCTGATGCTGGAAGACTTCATGGGGGCGATCGCCTCGAAAGGCTCTTGGACACTAGCGTGTATTCCCACCATCGGCGGAGTCATCATCGGGCTGATGCGCTGGTGGTTTCGCGATTTTGGCCCGAATATGTCATCGTTAATTGCCGCGACGCGGGGGCTGCAAGAACTCTCCCCGCTCAAACCCATCACCAGAATGGTGGCCGCCTCAGTATCCCTCGGCACCGGTGCATCCCTCGGCCCAGAAGCCCCCAGCGTCGAAATCGGTGCCAACTTCGGAATGCTGCTAGCTCAAGTCTTGCAGCTTTCCCCAGAAAGGCAGCGCTTGCTCCTCGGCGCCGGAGCAGCAGCAGGCTTATCTGCCGGATTTAACTCTCCCATCGCCGGAGTCTTTTTTGCCTTAGAAGTCGTGCTCGGCAGCACTTTCGCCACTTCGTCTGTGAGTGTTGTCTTGCTATCTGCCGTAGTTTCGGCGCTGATCGCTCAAATTTGTTTGGGAGCTCAGCCGGCCTTTGCTTTGCCGATCTACGATGTCCGCAGTCCTCTAGAACTGCCTCTATACATGGGATTGGGACTTTTGGCAAGCTGTGTGTCTCTCGCCTACACAGAAGCAATTCAATTGGCCGATCGCTGTTTTCAAGGAAAAACCCAAGGATTTGCTTGGCTGGGACGACTGCCCCGGCCCGTTCACCCAATCATCGGCGGTGCGATCGTCGGCTTAGTCGCCCTGCAATTGCCTCAAATTTTGGGTGTGGGCTACGAAACAGTCCAAGCCATGCTGCAAGATGTGAAATTTTCCTTGTCTTTGCTGCTGCTGCTGTTGTTCGTCAAACTAGCGGTGACAGCAATCAGCCTGGGTAGCGGTTTAGTTGGTGGTATCTTCGCTCCGGCGATGTTTTTGGGAGCTTCTCTGGGTTCGGCTTACGGCATCTTTTTGGAAATGATCCCCGCCCTGAGCGATCGAGTCGCAGGCCCTCCCGCCTACGCCATGGTGGGGATGGCCGCCGTCCTCGCAGGTAGCGCCAGAGCACCGCTGACAGCCATTCTGTTGATGTTTGAATTAACCCGAGATTACCGGATTGTCTTGCCTTTGATGGCCGCAGTCGGACTGAGCGTATGGCTGGTAGAGTTTGTGAATCGTCGATCGACAGCCCACAGCCTCAACCTCCAGCAAATGGGCGTAGACGTAGCTGTCAATACACCAATCAAAGCCCGAGAACAGTTGCAGGATTGGGAAGACGCTCTCGGAGAAAGAATTGTCACAGAGCTGATTTCTTGCGAACTTCCCACCGAAGACGAACACACTATGGAGGAGCCAGCGTTGGTAATGGCTAATGCACATTTGTCCGAAGATGTCAAGCCTTTGTCGGAAACAAAATAAGCGGTTGAAGCAGTTGAAGTGCGATCGAATTCGGCCACTTCGCCACAAAACCCATAATCTCAAACCTAAATCTTACTGCTATGACATTTATCAACCCAAAAACCGATTATGCCTTCAAAAAAATATTCGGCTCATCAGAAAGCAAAGATATTTTAATCAGCTTTCTGAATGCGCTAGTTTACGAAGGAAATGCCACCATTGAAGACTTAGAAATAATCAACCCAAATCTGCCTCCAAAAGTTGAAGGATTAAAAGATACATATCTCGATGTCAAAGCCCAACTCAGCGATGGCACATTAGTAATTATTGAAATGCAAGTGCTCAACGTGCAGTCTTTCGGGAAGCGGGTTTTTTACAATACAGCCAAAACCTACGCATTTCAATTACAAGCAGGAGAAGGCTATCGAATGCTCAAACCAGTGATTGCTTTGACAATCACTGATTTTGAAATGTTTCCGAGCAACCGGAATCTAATTTCGAGATTTGTGTATAAAGAAGTGAAAACAAACTTAGTTTATCCAGACAATGAGATAGATTTAATATTTGTAGAATTGCCGAAATTTACCAAAGAAGAGCAGGAACTAGAAACGCTAGCCGATAAATGGATTTATTTCATAAAAAATGCCAGAAGTCTGACATCAGTACCAGAAACAATGGACATTATACCAGAAATCCATAAAGCCTTTGATATTGCAAATCAAGCGAAATTAAGCCCGGAAGAAATCACAAATATGGAAAAAATAGAACAGTTTATTTATGACCAACAGGGGGCGATGCTCAAAGCGACTCTGGAAGCACGAGAGGAAGGAAAAGAAGAAGGAAAGTTAGAAGGACGAGAACAAGGAAAGCGAGAAGAAAAGCTGGCGATCGCCCGACAGCTACTTTCACGCCTCGATGATGCAACCATCAGCCAAACCACAGGGCTGAGTGTTGAGGATGTGCGAAATTTGCGAGGGGGCGATTCCTAAAAGTTCCTCCCAACCTAAATTATTGTAGCCACGATAAATACTCAAGTTATTCACCGAAACCTCATGACATTTATTAATCCAAAAACCGATTACGCCTTCAAAAAAATATTCGGCTCATCAGAAAGCAAAGATATTTTAATCAGCTTTCTGAATGCGCTAGTTTACGAAGGAAATGCCACCATTGAAGACTTAGAAATAATCAACCCAAATCTGCCTCCAAAAGTTGAAGGATTAAAAGATACATATCTCGATGTCAAAGCCCAACTCAGCGATGGCACATTAGTAATTATTGAAATGCAAGTGCTCAACGTGCAGTCTTTCGGGAAGCGAGTTTTTTACAATACAGCCAAAACCTACGCATTTCAACTACAAGCAGGAGAAGGCTATCGAATGCTCAAACCAGTGATTGCTTTGACAATCACGGATTTTGAAATGTTTCCGAGCAACCGGAATTTAATTTCGAGATTTGTGTATAAAGAAGTGAAAACAAACTTAGTTTATCCAGACAATGAGATAGATTTAATATTTGTAGAATTGCCAAAGTTTACCAAAGAAGAGCAGGAACTAGAAACGCTAGCCGATAAATGGATTTATTTCATGAAAAATGCCAGAAGTCTGACATCAGTGCCAGAAACAATGGACATTATACCGGAAATACATAAAGCATTTGACATTGCGAATCAAGCGAGATTAAGCCCGGAAGAAATAACAAATATGGAAAAAATAGAACAGTTTATTTATGACCAACAGGGGGCGATGCTCAAAGCTACTCTGGAAGCGCGAGAGGAAGGAAAAGAAGAAGGACGAGAAGAAGGGATGCGAGAAAAGGCGAGATCGATCGCCCGACAGCTACTTTCACGCCTCGATGATGAAACCATCAGCCAAACCACAGGGCTGAGTCTTGAAGATATACGGAATTTACGATCGCCCGATTCATAGTTTAAACTCCTTCGGGTCGATCGCCGATCGCCCACACTCAACCCGTCGATCGCACAGACAGTGGCGCTACACTCAACTCTGGGCTAAAATAATCAGATATTATCAACAATCGGCAGAGAGGGGCTTCGGTGGCAGGAAACGAGGCAACTGCGAAAAACAAAAGTCAGAAAACACCAGGAAAAACCCCCTTGGGTTCCAGTCATTACGGCTTGTTAGGGCTGCATCCTTCAGCCTCCGCGATCGAAATTCGGCGATCGTACCGGGAACTGAGCAAACTCTACCATCCCGATACTACCGACTTGCCACCCGCAGTCGCCACCGCCAAATTTCAACAGCTCAATAACGCCTACGCTACCCTCAGCAACCCAGAACGCCGCCTCGCCTACGATCTCAAAATAGGTTATTCTCGCCTGAACGTGATTCAGTCGCCCCCGGGCTTCAACACTCCGGTTTCGGGATCGAGTAAAAAAACTTCTAACTCGGCTTACCTAGATCCCACGGATCGCCCTCTGTCCCCCGGCGAAATATTCGCTCTATTTATCATGGGGGCTACTTTAGTCGGATGCTTGGTACTGGCGATCGCGATCGGCTTAATTCGCGGCAATTAAACCCTCAAATCCCCAATTCCCAAATCCCCGAATCCCCCCATCTAAAATCTAAAATCTAAAATCTAAAATCCTATGACTCTTCCTTCCGCTGACACTCCTTTGTATAGCCATCCACTGCCAGAAATCGAGCAGTGGCTAAAAAGCCGCGGCTGCCAGCAAGATCGGCGAGAACTCCACTGCTGGCAGATCGATCGACCTACCTGGAAAGCAGAACTCTCCCTCGATATCGACCAACTCACTGTCCGCTATATTGACGCCGGAGCCGACGGCCAAGACATTCAGCGAGCCTTCAAATACTCCCTCTCGCGTCACGACATTGAAGATGCCGTTTTCTCAGGCCCCTAATTAGATTTTAGATTTGCGATTTTAGATTTTAGATTGATGAATATACTTCAGAATCAATACCTAATTGCAAACTGAAAAATTAATCTAAAATCCAAAATCCAAAATTCCAAAATCGTTTTTAGATTTTAGATTGATGAATATACTTCAGAATCAATACCTAATTGCAAACTGAAAAATTAATCTAAAATCCAAAATCCAAAATCGTTAGACTTTGCCAAATCGGCGGCTGCGCTGCTGATAATCAGACAAAGCGCGGTGAAATTCCGATCGATCGAAATCCGGCCACAGCGTCTCAGTAATGTAAATTTCCGAATAAGCCATTTGCCACAGCAGAAAATTGCTCAGCCGCATTTCCCCGCTCGTCCGAATCAGCAAATCCGGATCGCAAACATCAGCAGTATACAAATAGCGTTTAAATAAAACCTCATCAATCTCCTCTGGCTGCAACTTGCCCTCTTGTACTTGAGTGGCGATCGCCCGACAAGCTTGTACAATCTCCTGGCGGCCACCGTAATTCGTCGCCACCCGAAACAGAATCCCCTGATTGTGCTGAGTTGCGGTAACAGAACGCTCGATTTCCGCCTGCAAAGACTTCGGCAAAGCCAGCAAATCCCCCATAAATTGAATTTGCACGTCCTCGTCCACCATCTCCCGCAATTCTTGCCGCAGCTTGCCCTCAAACAAACTCATCAAAAAGTCCACCTCCCCAGCCGGCCGCCCCCAATTCTCCGTCGAAAAAGCATAGGCCGTTAAAGCTGGAATCCCCCAATCTTTGCAGCAGCGCAGCAGTTCTTTGAGAGCGCTAGCCCCTCGGCGGTGTCCCGCAATCCGCGGCAACCCCTTATTCTTAGCCCAGCGCCCGTTCCCGTCCATAATCACTGCTATGTGCTTAGGCAGTAATTCTAGTTTTAGATCAGCAGGCAACTTTTCCAAGCAAATTCCTTGACTCATGGTTTCTCCCGATTACCAGACTAACGGCGCAGTATCCGTTTTAACAGTGTCACTCCCTTCAATCCTATCTGCCGTCCGAGACTGCCGATGGGAATTGGAGTCACCACTCTTTCTCCATCCGACGGAAACAGCTTTGCTTCCAGCAATTCCTTAAGTTTGCTGCTAGTCAAAGGTCGATTTAAAGTTCCCATCTGCGCCAGAGAAATCGAACCCGTTTCCTCCGACACCACGACGCACACGCAAGCTTGCACCCGTTCCGTAATCCCCATCGCTGCCCGGTGGCGGGTTCCCAACTGCCGCGAGGCGCTGCGATCCGACAAAGGCAAAATTACCCCAGCCGACACGATCCGCGAAGCCCGAATCAAAACAGCCCCATCGTGCAGCAAAGTTTGCGGCTGAAAGATAGTTTGCAACAATTCCTTAGAGACTTCCGCATTTAGCTTCACTCCCGGAACTGAAAAATCCCGATCGTCGATCGGAGAATCTGTTTCTACAATTAATAAAGCGCCCGTGCGGTTTTGCGAAAGTTCTTTTACTGCGTCCACAATTTCATCTATTACGCTGTCTGGTTCTGGAGTTGGTCGGCGATCGCGTCCAAACAGTTGTATAATTTCCCCCCGACCCAATTGTTCCAGAAATCGGCGAAACTCCGACTGTAATATTACCGCCATTGCCACAGCAGAACCCGTTACCAAGCTGTTGAGCGCCACGTGCAACAGCCTCAATCCAGCCCAGTTACTCACCGCCGCCGCCAGCATCAAAATAATAAATCCCCGTACCATCCAAAGCGTCCGGCGCTCCCCGACAATGACGAGCACCAAATACGCAAGGGCAAATACCAGTCCAATATCGATCGCCTGAATCAATAAGGACTGAATGAGGCCAAAGTCATAGCCAGATTGTTGATTGTTCATGGTTCATCGAACCTTACCGCCTGTGAACCGCGAACTATGATGCACTCAAACCCGTGAACCATGAACAGTTGTTATTCCAATCGCGTGACTGAACAAGCCAAAAGTAAAAAGTTTAAAAACAATCATCAAGAAATCCCAATGAATCATCTTACTTTTTACTTTTTATGTTTTACTTCTTACTTTTTAGTTCCGAGTCTTTCAGGAAGGCGATCGAACCTCAGCAAATCCTCGTCAGTTTCCCGCTCTACGATCGTGTCAACTTTCCCATCTTTCACCAAAACCGCTGCCGGTCTGGGGACTCGGTTGTAGTTAGAAGCCATGCTGTAATTGTATGCCCCTGTAGCCGTAACGACGAGAATATCTCCCGACTGACACTCTGGCAACTTAGCATCTTTTATCAGAATATCGCCTGATTCGCAGTGTTTGCCAGCAACTGTCACTGTTTCCGTTAACTCAGCAGACATTTTGTTGGCTGCGAGGACTCGATAAACTGATTGGTAGGTAATTGGACGGGGATTGTCCGACATACCGCCATCCACCGATAAATACGTCCGGATTCCTGGAATGACTTTTTTAGCGCCCACCGTATAAGCGGTGACGCAGGCTGAACCCACGAGCGATCTACCCGGTTCGCAAAGCAATTTCGGTAATGGCAACTTCTCATTATTGTTGCAAGCTGCTACCATTGCGTCGCAGACTGTCTTAGCCCAATCATCTATGCTTGGAGGATCGTCGGATTCAGTATAGCGAATACCCAACCCACCGCCAATATTAATTTCTGTCGGCTTCAACCCTTGCCCAATTGCTGCTTTGAAAGCCTTAACGATCACATCTGCTAAATCGTGGTGGGGTTTCACTTCAAAAATCTGAGAGCCAATGTGAGCGTGTAATCCGACGCAGGATAAAGACGGCTGCTTGTTGAGGTAAATGAAAACATCCTTGAGGGAGTTGGGATCGAATCCAAATTTACTGTCGATTTGACCAGTTTTAATGTAGTCGTGAGTGTGACACTCAATTCCAGGCGTAAACCTGACCATAACTCGTATCCGCTCACCAGCTTTGTGACTGACACCCAATTTTGCCAACTCTGCTAGATTCTCTAAATCCCACCAATTATCTGCGATGATCGTGCAGCCACTGGTGACAGCTAGTTTGATTTCCTCGCGGGATTTGTTATTCCCGTGAAAATAGATTTTGTCGGGATTCACGCCAGCTTTTAGTGCTGTCTTAATTTCTCCGGCAGATACTACATCTATACCTAAACCTTCGTCCGCGACGATCGCGCAAACAGCCAAACAACTCCAAGCCTTAGAAGCATAGATCGCTTGAGATTCGCCCGGATAGTACCGCTTAAAAGCCTCTCGGTACTGGCGGCTGGTCGCCCGCAGCGTTTCTTCGTCTAAGATGTACAGTGGCGAGCCAAATTTCTCTACCAAGTCTGTTACGTCGCAGCCTCCTATTTCCAAATGATTCTTACTGTTGACGCTGGCTGTCAGCGGTAAAAGCTCTTGATTGGGCGATCGACTTTCCCTGGGTTCTTGAGACTTAGACAGATACTGAAGTCCAGATTCCACTTTTTCGATAGATTGAGTTAATACCATCGCGCAATAACTATCCTTACTGTGTTCTCCAGTGTACAATTGACGGCAAGCAATTGGGTCATCAGCGCCCAGATTGATGCTTTTGAGTAATTATTAAATCTAAAATCCCCTGTGCCTTTTCTCGGAATCAAACATCTCGCCGCCGAACACCTCAACAGTGCAGTAGAGCTCGATCGCCTCTGTTTTGGCGGACTTTGGACGATCGAAGGCTACAGGCGCGAGTTAGATAGTCCTAATAGCGATTTACTGGGTTTGTGGGCATCCGCAACCGGGGACTGCCGATCGGCAAAATTGGACAGCGAACTTGAGTCTGTTGATATTTTCACCTCCCAAAACCCGGTGAGTACGGGGGGAGAACCCCTAAAAATGCCCCAAATTCTCATCGGTTTGGGTTGTCTGTGGGCAATTTTAGAAGAAGCTCACATTACCATTTTGGCGATCGATCCGCGCTTTCAAGGTCAGGGTTTGGGACAAGCTCTGCTTTGGGCTTTGCTAAAATCGGCAAACCGCAGACAGCTAGAAAGGGCAACTTTAGAAGTGCGAGCCTCTAATGCTGTCGCACTGTCTCTGTACCACAAATTTGGCTTTAAGGAAGCTGGACGGCGAAAAAGATACTACCCAGACACCGGAGAAGATGCTGCGATTATGTGGCGCAGCGGCATTGAAAAACCCGAATTTCAGCAATATTTGGCGAATGAAAAAGTGAAAATTTGCGATCGGCTGCGGCAGAAAAACTGGCAAGGGGCGATCGATAGTTTTGATTTTTGAGTGTAATTTTTCAAGAATTCAATCAGAGTTCTATCAATTTCGATACCACCGAAATTAGGACATGATAATGCCATTCTTCTACCTCAATTAATTCTATGAAAACGGTACTGCCGTCTCCAAATTTCGGGTCATATTAATTCCGATCGAGCATAGTTGATATTCTGCGTGAACGCCAATAAACCGGGTTTTTACAACAATAATTCGTTGCAACCAGTAGGTTTCGTAAAACCCAGTTTATTGGTTCGGAGTGCGTAATTTCTAGTAAATTTACGGATTGAAATACGGCAAAAAAGCTTTAATCTCTATCTCAAGATGTTGTTTACGTTAATTGCTGCTACACACGAAAACAAACGGGTGCATCTCACTTTTGAAGAGGGCGAAGCATGACCGCATATAAGTTATTAGTTACAATCCCATATTGACTACGGTCATGCTTCGCCCCTACAAACATATTTGCCTTCATTGAGATGCACCCAAACAAACTCACTACTGTGGGTAAAGCATTTCAAAGCAGGAATATCTAATGAACATAAAATATGGACTTACCGCTATCCTTGGGACATATTTACCACATGAGGAGCCTCGACCGTTATGGCGACAATCACAGGCACAATCAAAGTCAACGTCGATGTCGCCTACGTCAACGATCCCAAATTCGCGGGTGTCTACACTGGTGACTTTTCCTACGATGATACACATCTGACCAAAGTCGGCACGGAGGTCATGGATATTAGTGGTGCAAATGGAAATCGACCGGGACTGCTATCTTTTAAATTGAGATTTCTGGACTTTGCTAGAGGCTCAACTCTTGTCACCTATACAGAAAATGAGGTTTTAGACTTCTCGAACTGTGCTGTTTTAGCTTTCGAGAACGGACTTCCCAGTCAATTTTGCTTGCATAGTATTCTTGCTGGAAATAACGATCTTGGAGTTTGGGGTGGAAATAACGGATTTATGTTTGGAGATCCTGGGATATTTTACTTTGTATTGCGAAATGGAGCTATTCAAGGTCAGGGGACTGTGACCTTAGAAATTAATGAACCTACTGCTGTATTGGAGAATTTCTCCCCTTTTACCTCATTGTTAGCCTTTTTGGGCTTGGGTAGAGTTCCCTTGTCGATCAAGTCGAAAAAGCCCAAAAAATAATCTTTATAACCTAATTTGAGAGGCATAGACAATGGCAGTCATAGATACTCCGTTTTTGGTGACAAGTGGCGAAACTAACAGACCACCTACGAATGCTTTTAGTCCAAGTCAGCGTCAAATAAATATTCGCGCGCCGAGTCTTTTGAGAGCACGGCGTAGATTTAATTACTGAGATTTTCACAATATTTCGTGATTTTGAATCAAAAACTCTAGTAAATTTACGGATTTACAATCCCGATAAGAAGCTTTAATTTGTATCTCAAAATGTTGTTTTCGTTAATTGCTGCTACACACGAAAACAAACTCACTGCTGTGGGTGAAGCCTTTCAAATCAGGAATATTTAATGAACATAAAATATGGACTGACCGCTATCCTTGGAACATATTTGATATCCACATTAGGGGGAGCGACCGCTATGGCAGCTACAATAGGAGGCACAATCAGGGTTGACGTAAGTGGGGGCGACTTCGCGGGGGTCTACACAGGTGACTTTGCCTACGACGACACATACCTGACCAAAGCCGGCTCAGAATCCATGAGCATCAATGGTCGTGGAAGCCGAACTCGACCGGGACTGCTATCTTTTAACTTTAGATTTCTCGACTTTGTAACAGGATTAACTCCTGTTACCTATACGGTCAATGATGTGGACAACTTCCCAAACGCTCCAGTTTTGCTTTTCGAGAATGGAATTCCCACTCAATTTGCCTTACAAGTTTTTTCTGAATCTGGAAATGACGCATTTGGGTTCTTAGATCCCAAGGCATTTTTTTTCGCCTTGCAGAATGGAACTAATGGAGGTGATGGGATTGTTACCTTAAAAATTACTGAACCTACTACTGAACCTACTCCTGTACCAGAGAACTCTTCTCCCTTCGCCTCATTGTTGGCTTTCTTGGGCTTGGGTGGGGTTCACTTGTGGAGAAAGTCTAAAAAGGCAAACTAATAATCATCTTTACCAACCTAACTTGAAGCTGAGCGTAAATAGAATTACTTAGACTTTTAAAGTATTTAGTTGTTTTGGCAAATAAATCTAGTAAATTTACGGATTTACAATACCGATAAGAAGCTTTAATTTGTATCTCAAGATGTTGTTTTCGTTAATTGCTGCTACACACGAAAACAAACTCGCTGCTGTGGGTGAAGCCTTTCAAATCAGGAATATCCAATGAAGATAAAATTTGGACTGACCGCTATCCTTGGGATATATTTAATATCCACATTTCCAGGAGCGACCGCTATGGCAGCTACAATAGGAGGCACAATCAAAGTCAACGTCACTGGTGGGGACTTGGGCGGTGTTTACACGGGTGACTTTGCTTACGACGATACTCATCTAACCAAAGTGGGCTCGGAATCCATGACCATCAATGGTGGAAATGGAACTCGACCGGGACTGCTATCTCTGAACTTTAGATTTCTGGACTTTGCGGAGGGTTTAACTCCTATCACCTATACGGCCAGTGATGTTGACCAATTCCCAGACGCTCCTGTTTTATTTTTCTCTAACGGAATTCCGACTCAATTTGCCTTACAACTTTTTTCTGCATCTGGAAATGACGCATTTGGGTTCTTAGATTCCCAGATATTTCTTTACGCCTTGCGAAATGGAACTATTGAAGGTTCGGGGATCGTGACCTTAGAAATTAACGAATCTTCTCCTGAATCTACTCCCGTACCAGAGAACGCCTCCCCCTTGGCCTCATTTTTGGCTTTTTTGGGATTGGGTGGAGTTCACTTGTGGAGAAAGTCTAAAAAGGCAAACTAATAATCATCTTTACGAACTTAACTTGAGAGGAATGGACGATGACATCGATAAATACTCCGTTTTTGGTAACAGGTGGTGAAACTAACAGACCACCTACGAATGCTTTTAGTCCAAGTCAGCGTCAAATAAATATCCGTGCGCCCTTCTCCCTTCCCTCTGCGGATCGATGGACTGGTGAAAAAGTATGGTTGCTGATTCCTGGTTTCACAGCACCCAGCGATTCTTTTGATGCAACTCTAGCCAGAGTCATCAATGATGCTAACCCAAACGATACAGTTTTAGCCCTTGACTGGACTCAAGTGAGTGGCACCCCAACAAATAATGCAACATTAGGGATCTTGAGAGGAGACCTTTACAGGTCTGGTTCATGGATTACCCCAGTAGCAACGGCAATCCAAAACAAACTTGTTGAGTGGGGAATGCCAGCCGCAGCACTGAATATTGTTGGTCATAGTCTTGGTGCTCACCTTGCCAGCGAACTTGCCGCCACTTTCAATACTGCCTATGGGAGTCAAGTTGGTTCGGTTACAGCCCTTGACCCAGCATCAAATAGCGCAAGATCCGTGAGTCCATACGATACAACTAATGGCTTCGATACTGACCTATCAAATGGATACGTATTAGATAAAAAGGGAGGAATTGCAGACCCAATCAAACGCTTAGATCTTAATGCTGCGGCTTCAAGAAGAAGTTTTAATGGCATCAGTAGTGTATCAGGAAATGAAGCTCAAGCTGGAACGGCCAGGGAATCTTTCCTGTTTGACTTCGGCCCCAATGCAGACACCACTGCTCAACACGGTCGTGTCGTGACCGCCTACACAAATTTGGTGAATGATGCAGCCGGCAATTCTCGTTTAGCAACAAATATTTTGGGTTTGAACGACACGCAGGCAAATCATCCATTTCGACCAAACTTCTATAAAGGAGATTCTCCTAACTCTCTTCAAGTGCATGAAGGAGTGATTCCCGTTGATGCTCAAGATAATCCTTTGTTTCTGGTTGCTGCTAAAGCTGCTGGCGGAATCAACGATCGCTTCATCTATGGGACTAACAGAGACGACGAATTTAGATTAAGTGGGAGTTTTGCGAAATATTACAACAACAACGGCAACCATACTTATAATGTTGGTAACGGCAACGATCTTGTTTTTGGTGGCATAGGTAATGACATCATCTTCGGCGGGGCTGGAAATGACACGGTTGATGGCGGAGATGGGAATAATCAGATATATGGTGATGACGGTAATGATATTCTCGGTGCTGGTATAGGTAATGACACCATCTACGGCGGCGAGGGAATTGACATCATTAATGGCGGAGATGGGACTAATGACATTTATGGCGATCGGGGTAATGATTATCTGACTGGTGGAAACGGCACTAATAGGTTTTTTGGGGGTTCTGGCAACGATGTTCTACAAGGTGGTACGGGTCTAAACTTACTCAAAGGTACAGACACCAACACAATGTCTAGTGATGAGGTAGATACTTTAATTGGCAACCCTAGCGCCAGACTAAACGCATTTTATATTGGCGATCGCACCACAAATTGGTACTCAGCCAATGGTGGAAATGATTACGCCAAAATAGTTAACTTTAATCCAGTAACTGATGTAATTTTGGGCGGTACGAATATTGAGGCACAAAACCTCATCACTCAAACCTTTCTCTGGGCTGGAGGTGAATTGATTGCTAAGATTGAGGGTTTGTGGGCTTCGCAACTACAGTTCCCGACAAGGATCTTTTAGGCTTGACTTTTATGCGGTTTTGTAGAGACCGCTGTGAATTTTAAATCCTCAAAGTTGAGGAACGCTACTTGAGAGCTAAGCCAAGCGCGTGACAATTACACCGGACGCACTCCTGACCAAAGAAACCGGGTTTTTCAATTAATTTGACGGCTACAGCGAAAGATTTTCTCCAAAAACCCGGTTTCTGACTCCCCTGCGATTCGCGCAATGGATTAACATCGAAAAGCTCGATCGCACCCGTAACACATAACTCTCGTGAAGCAACCTCCACACACTTCCAGATTTATGACTTGGCGATCGCACGTAAGAGCAAAAAAGATTGTGCTAGAATCCATCAATACGTAGTCGTAGGTTGGGCACAGGCCGAGAAGAGCAATCTTCTTGCAGTCTAGGGGAGGTTGTAGGTCAGCCACCATTTGGGTCTTCCCAGTTGAAAGCCACCCTGCAACATGAGCCTGGAATCTGCAACCGCAGCCGAGTGCGGCTTTTGCGGTGGGAGTGTCGCGCTAGAATTGGCATTACGAGTTAACACTCGAACAAAAGCGCTCGTTGTGCGAGCGTGACCTCAAAACGGGCACATAGCAGGTGGGAATAAACCATGTTTGAACGCTTCACAGAAAAAGCAATAAAAGTAATCATGTTGGCCCAGGAAGAAGCTCGCCGCCTGGGTCACAACTTCGTAGGGACAGAACAGATCCTCTTGGGTCTGATCGGGGAAGGAACCGGAGTTGCGGCGAAAGTCCTCAAATCAATGGGGGTTAACCTCAAAGATGCTCGGATTGAGGTCGAAAAAATTATCGGGCGCGGT
This sequence comes from Microcoleus sp. bin38.metabat.b11b12b14.051, assembly GCF_013299165.1. Taxonomy (NCBI): domain Bacteria; kingdom Bacillati; phylum Cyanobacteriota; class Cyanophyceae; order Oscillatoriales; family Microcoleaceae; genus Microcoleus; species Microcoleus sp. bin38.metabat.b11b12b14.051. The sequence continues at coordinate 504,628 of NZ_JAAFKD010000001.1, read as the reverse complement.
TCGGGCTTCGTAGCAGTCGAAATTCCGTTCACCCCTCGCGCTAAGCGGGTTCTAGAACTGTCCCTCGAAGAAGCTCGCCAACTCGGACACAATTACATAGGTACTGAACACCTGCTGCTGGGTCTGATCCGCGAAGGTGAAGGAGTCGCGGCTAGAGTCCTGGAAAATCTGGGAGTAGACTTGTCGAAAGTCCGCACCCAAGTGATTCGGATGCTGGGAGAAACCGCAGAAGTCGCAGCCACTGGTGGCGGTGCTCGCACCAAAACCCCAACCCTCGATGAGTTCGGATCTAACCTGACTCAAATGGCCGTCGATGGTAAGCTTGACCCCGTAGTCGGTCGGCAAAAAGAAATCGAACGGGTAATTCAAATCCTCGGTCGCCGTACTAAGAATAACCCGGTGCTCATCGGTGAACCTGGAGTTGGCAAAACTGCGATCGCCGAAGGCCTGGCCCAGCGCATCGCTAATAACGATATTCCAGATATTCTCGAAGACAAGCGCGTCGTCACCCTCGACATCGGCCTTCTCGTCGCCGGTACCAAGTACCGGGGCGAATTTGAAGAGCGCCTCAAAAAAATCATGGACGAAATCCGCACCGCGGGTAACGTGATTTTGGTGATTGACGAAGTACACACTTTGATCGGTGCTGGTGCGGCGGAAGGCGCGATCGACGCAGCTAACATTCTCAAGCCGGCTTTGGCAAGAGGCGAACTCCAGTGTATCGGCGCTACAACCCTTGATGAGTACCGCAAGCACATCGAGCGCGATGCCGCCCTAGAGCGTCGATTCCAGCCCGTGATGGTCGGCGAACCGACTGTTGATGAGACGATCGAGATTCTGTTCGGCCTGCGGGAACGCTACGAACAGCACCACAAGCTGAAAATCTTGGACACGGCCTTAGAAGCCGCAGCCAAACTCTCTCACCGCTATATCTCTGACCGCTTCCTTCCAGACAAAGCCATTGATTTGGTAGACGAAGCTGGTTCCAGAGTCCGCCTGATCAACTCCCAACTGCCCCCCGCAGCTAAGGAACTTGACAAGGAACTCCGCCAAGTCCTCAAGGATAAAGACGAAGCGGTGCGTTCTCAAGACTTTGACAAAGCAGGGGAATTGCGCGATCGAGAAATGACGATCAAAGCCGAAATTCGCGCTATTTCCCAAGCCAAAAAAACCGACTCGGCGGCCCGTGGCGACACCGACCCATCGCCAGTAGTTACCGAAGAAGATATCGCCCAAATCGTGGCAAGCTGGACGGGCGTACCGGTTAACAAACTAACTGAATCTGAGTCCGAAAAACTGCTGCACATGGAAGATACCTTGCACCAGCGTTTGATCGGTCAAGAAGAAGCAGTGAAAGCTGTTTCCCGCGCCATTCGTCGCGCTCGCGTTGGGTTGAAAAATCCCAATCGCCCGATCGCCAGTTTCATCTTCTCCGGGCCAACAGGCGTCGGCAAAACCGAACTTACCAAAGCCCTAGCAGGCTACTTCTTCGGTTCCGAAGACGCGATGATTCGGTTGGATATGTCCGAATACATGGAACGTCACACCGTCTCCAAACTTATCGGTTCTCCTCCCGGCTACGTCGGCTACAACGAAGGCGGCCAACTCACAGAAGCAGTCCGCCGCCGTCCTTATACCGTCGTATTGTTCGACGAAATCGAAAAAGCCCACCCCGATGTCTTCAATATGCTCCTGCAAATATTGGAAGACGGCCGCTTAACAGATGCCAAAGGTCGCACCGTGGACTTCAAAAACACGCTGCTGATTATGACTTCTAACATCGGTTCTAAGGTCATCGAAAAAGGTGGTGGCGGTCTCGGTTTCGAGTTCAGCGACAACCAAGCCGATGCTACTTACAACCGCATTCGCTCTTTGGTTAACGAAGAACTCAAGAACTACTTCCGCCCAGAATTCCTCAACCGACTTGACGAAATTATCGTCTTCCGTCAGTTGAACAGGGAAGAAGTCAAGGAAATTGCCGTGATCATGCTCAAAGAAGTGTTCGGCCGCTTGACTGAACAGGGAATCACTCTGGAAGTGACCGAAAAATTCAAGGAACGGCTAGTAGAAGAAGGCTACAACCCCAGCTACGGAGCTCGACCGCTGCGCCGCGCCATTATGCGGTTGTTGGAAGACAGCTTGGCTGAGGAAATTCTGTCTGGCCGCATCAAAGACGGTGATATCGCCGTTGTGGATGTGGGCGATGACGGAATTGTCAAGGTGCTGCAAGGCCAAAAGCGGGAATTGCTTCCCCAAGGTGCTGAGTAAGATTGAGTGGCGTGCGATCGCGATTAAAGTTTTGAGATCGCAAATTGCGCGATCGTAAATAACTCAAAATCCTCGCATAAAAAAGGTAGAGAATTCAAATTCTCTGCCTTTTTTATCAGAAAATTGGGTTGAAAACCCTGTCCTTATAGGACGGCTTTTTGTCATTGTTAAGTAAAATAAAAAATCCATCTTCACAAATGAATATGGTAGAGTAAACACATCAGACAAGATTTAAAAACCTACCCCCGGACTGGGGGAAAGTCTACGCCCAAAACATTTTTTAGGAGATATGACTACGCACTTTTTAGTGCAAACGTAGTCAGCCTGGGAACCCTAGCAATAGGGATATTTCGACAGAAATGTCTTAAGAATCCCCGTACCTTGATAGTCGGGGAGTGTCAAGAGTTAATATCAGGAGGATACTTATTATATCGGGTACGGTTGATTGATAATGATAAAATTAATTGGTTCGTAGTGCGGACTTTAGTCCGGCTAGGTTGCGGACTAAAGTCCGCACTACGAACCGTTTTTGTTATGTTAATCGACCGGACATGATATTACATCAATATTTGATGGATAGGGAAACCACAGACAAACGCAAATAAACGCAGATAATTGTAAGATAGTTTGCATTCTTTTGCAATTCCAGTCTAATAATTAACAGCGATATATTTCAAAGGTAAGCTGTAGAGCATTTAAATTGAATCTTCGGGCTGATTGTTTCTTGACATACAATTTGAATGTCTTTACAACTTATTAGATAATTTGTGGCAATTATATAGCGAGGACTCAATGACATCCGAAAAAAAGAATTTAGCTACAGAAGTAGCAGAAGTGCAGGCTGAAACATGGTGGCAGAAAGCTTGGAATTCGCAGCGAGAAAATCTTCAGATAGTGATTATTGCTTTGGGTTTAGCAATACTGATTAGATCTTTGGTCGCGGAACCCCGCTTCATACCCTCAGATTCTATGCTACCAACTCTCCACGTGGGCGATCGCGTCGTAGTCGAAAAAATCTCCTACTACCTCGAACCTCCAAAAACTGGTGACATCGTAGTATTTGCGCCGCCGGAACAGTTGCAAGAACAGGGATTTACCGAAGACCAAGCATTTATCAAACGGGTAATTGGCTTACCGGGTCAAACCGTCGCGGTTAAAAAAGGTTTAGTTTATCTCAACGACAAACCCCTCGTCGAAAAATATATTGCTGAACCTCCTAAATACCAGTGGGGGCCCTATGTCGTGCCGGAAAATCAATACTTCGTCATGGGAGACAACCGCAATAATAGCAACGACTCCAGCAGGTGGGGATTTTTACCTAAGAAGAATATCATCGGCCGCGCTGTGGTGAGATTTTGGCCGCTAGAACGCATCGGGCCACTTTGAAGTCATTGGTCATTAGTCATTGGTCAAACAGGTCATTTTACCCTCGCCCGCGAAGCATAAGGGTGGTCATTGGTCAAACAGGTCATTAGTCATTAGTCATTAGTCATTAGTTAGGAGGAAGATGGAAGATGGAAGCTCGGCCAACGAACAAGGTACGGGATTTCACGGATAAATGTGAAGGGCATTGGGAATTGGGAATTGGGCAATTCTCCCCAACTATCCCCCTCTCCCCCTCTTCTGTACGGAAATTTCTACTGATTCTTGCGCTTTGAGGGGTAGGGACTTACTCGGGCAACTGATAAAATAGTAGCAAAAGCAGCGGGATTTCCCGGGTCGCTCAAAATTAGTTGCATATTAAAAAATTAGGTAAGAAAATTATGGGATTTTTTGATTCAGAAATTGTTCAGCAAGAAGCCAAGCTGTTGTTTGAAGACTATCAATCTCTCATCAAACTAGGTGGCAATTACGGTAAATTCGATCGCGAAGGCAAGAAAATGTTCATCGCTCAGATGGAGTCAATGATGGAGCGCTACCGTATTTTTATGAAGCGCTTCGAGTTGTCTGAGGACTTCATGGCTCAGATGACCGTAGAGCAGTTAAAAACACAGCTCAATCAATTTGGCATCACGCCCCAGCAGATGTTTGAGCAAATGAACTCAACGCTGGAGCGGATGAAATCTGAACTGGAAAAACAATCATAAACAGTTGACAGTTGACAGTTGGCAGTTGGCAGTTGACAGTTGACAGTTGGCAGTTGGCAGTTGGCAGTTGGCAGTTTTCATCTGATGGAAGGAAGTAATTGGTAATTGTCAACTAATGACCAATGACTAATGACGGCAGGACTAATGACTAATGACCAATGACTAATGACCAATGACCAATGACGGCAGGACTAAGGTCGTTCAAAAGACGAAGCAGGTTTGAAATCTTCTTCAGGAACTCCCTGCAAAGCTTGGCTCATAAAATCGCGCCAAACTGGGGCAACAATAGTACCGCCAGTCGCACCGTAGCTCATAGGTGTGTAATCGTCGTTGCCTATCCAAACAGCCACTGACAACTGCGGCACGTAGCCTACAAACCAGATATCCCGTTCTGAGGAAGTTGTACCAGTTTTCCCAGCGGCCGGCCGTCCGAGTTGGGCTGCCTTGGCAGTACCGTTGTAAATTACTCCTTGCAGGGCGCTGTTGACAGATGCCGCAGCCCAGGCATTGAGAACTAATTTCGGCTTGGGTGTGTTGTCGAGCAAGACGTTGCCACTGCTGTCAGTGACTTGCACGATAAAGGTGGTGTCAGAATGCCAGCCGTTGTTAGCGAAGGTAGCAAAAGCTCCGGCCATTTCTAAAGGAGTCAAGTCAACGGCACCCAAGGGCAAAGAAACCACGGGTTCCATGGGACTTCTGATGCCGAGCACCCGGCAAATCTCAATTACTTTATTCAATCCGACTTCTTGGCCGAGCTTGACGGCGGGAATGTTCAGTGATACTTCTAAAGCTCTGCGGATGCTGACGGCACCGGAGAAGCCGCCGCCGTAGTTTTGAGGGTAGTAGTAGCCGTCGCCGTCGCGGTAGCCGACAGGAGAGTCGTAGACAACAGAATCAGGGCCGTATTTGCCACTAGCAAAGGCAGCGTAGTAGATGAAAGGCTTAAAAGAAGATCCGGGTTGGCGGCGTGCTTGAATGGCGCGGTTGAACTCACTCTTTTGGTAATCGACGCCGCCAACCATGGCTTTGACGAAGTGGGTGCGGGGATCGACGGCTGCTAGGGCAATTTGACCTTGGTCGCGATCGTAAAAAAGTCCTTGGTAGTAAAGTCGATCGTGCCACGCTTTGACGGTTTCTTCGGCGATGCGCTGCATTTTGAGGTCGATCGTGGTTTGAACGCGCATTCCGCCCTTGAGCACCGCATCTCGCCCGAAACGCCGTGTCAGCTCTTGAACTACGGCTTGCGTGACGTAAGGAACTTGAGAACCGCCAAAAGAGGTAATTTTGCCGAGCTTAATTTTTTGGGAGCGGGCGGTAGTCTCTTCAGCCGCCGTAATCCATTTGAGTTCCTTCATCCGGGTTAAAACGATTTCCTGCCGCTCTTTTGCCAGCTTGTAATTGACGAAAGGACTGTATTCTTCGGGGGCGGAAATTAAGCCGGCCAGCATTGCTGCTTCGGCAAGACTCAAATTCTCGGCTGACTTGTTGAAATAGCTTCTAGAAGCTGTCTCTACGCCGTACAAGTTGTGACCTAAATAAATTTGATTCAGGTACAGTTGCAGAATTTGGTCTTTGTTGAGAATTTGTTCCAAGCGGATAGACATTACCGCTTCAGCTATCTTGCGGCTGAATTTTGACTGGGGAGATAGAAACAAGTTCTTGACGAGCTGCATCGTCATAGTCGAGCCGCCTTCAACAGTTCTACCTTTCTCTAGGTTGACGATGAGAGCTCTGGCTATCCCGCCGGGGTTGATACCTTTGTGGGTGAAGAAGTTGCTATCTTCGATCGCCATTACGGCCCGTTTCAGGTTCGGGGAGATTTTGTCAAGGGGTACGACATCGCGGTTTGCTTCATCGTGGATGCTGGCTAGGGGTCGGCCGTTGATGTCGTAAATGTGGGTAGTTTCGGTGGGAGAGTAGGTTTGCAAGATGCGAACATCTGGCAAGTTGCGGAAGCTGATAGCTAAGCCAACCAGTCCGCCAGCTAGTACGGAACTGGCAAGCATTGTCATGCTGAGTATGGTTCCGGCTGTCACTTTGCTGACTGACTGAACAAACTCGAATACAGGGGCTGGGTTTTCCGTATTTTTGCGGACTGCGTTGGTTGACACGTGGATTTCACTTCCTCATTCGATTTGGGGTTTAAGACTTTTAATTTTAGATGGCAACCCTGGAGGCTGTCAGTCTATCGATTTTAGATTTTAGATTTTAGATTTTAGATTTTAGGTTTTCTCTACAGATGAATTTAGGAGTTTGAACCTTAGTCTAAAATTGTGAGTTCTCCACAGTGATAGGGTGGGGGCTTGTATCCATTTCAGGATGGGTTTGCTAATCAAAGCCGATCGGCTTTGGAATTATAGTAGCTTGATAGTTGTGTGTTTATGTGTCAATCAGTGAGTTTAACTAATTCTGCTGCACTTTGGCAAAATATAATGATGGACGATCGCTCTCCTATGATTTCTCCTAACCTTTCAGCGATATACCGTGGCATCAGCGAGATTTTTCCCGATCGACCTGATTCTAGCAACCCTGACGAAAATCTGGCCCAACTGCTGGCAAAAGTCGATCGACCGTTGCGAGTCAAACTGGGAATCGACCCCACAGGGGCGGACATTCACCTGGGGCACAGCATTTGTGTCCGCAAGCTGCGGGCGTTTCAGGATGCAGGTCACACAGCGGTACTGGTCATCGGAGATTTTACCGCAAGAATTGGCGATCCGACTGGAAAATCGGAGGCAAGAAGCCAGTTAACAGCCGAACAAGTGGCAGAAAATGCCAAAACTTATTTAGACCAAGTGCGTCCGATTCTAGATTTTGACACGCCCGGACGCCTGGAAATTCGCTATAACTCCGAGTGGTTGCCCAAATTGGACTTGGCGAAGGTTTTGGAACTGCTAAAGACCATGACGGTGCAGCAGATGCTCGCTAAAGAGGGATTTGATAACAGGATGCAGCAGGAAAATGCGATTTTCCTGCATGAGTTTCTGTATCCACTAATGCAGGGTTACGATTCCGTGGCATTGGAGGCGGATGTAGAGTTGGGCGGAACTGACCAAAAGTTTAATATTGCCGTGGGGAGAGATTTGCAGCGACATTTTGGGATGAAACCGCAGTTTGGTTTGCTGATGCCGATTTTGATTGGGACTGACGGCGTACAGAAGATGTCGAAGTCTTTGAATAATTATGTCGGTTTGTCGGAAGATCCGCTGACGATGTATTCTAAGTTGGAGAAAATTGCCGATCGCTCGATCGCCCAGTATTTTGAACTATTGACAAATTTGCCCCTTGATGAACTGCCGGAAAATCCGCGAGAAAAACAGAAACTTTTGGCTGTGGATGTGGTAAGTCAGTATTTTGGGAAAGCAGCGGGCGATCGCGCACAACAAGATGCGATCGCACTGGTGAAAGGTGCAGCAGGACAAGCTGATGCGGTGGCGGAGTTTTCCTTGGCAAACGTGCAGTTTCCGGCTAAGTTGTTTTATATTCTGAGTGCTAGCGGGCTTTGTAAAAGCAGCGGCGACGCGCGGAAGTTAATGCAAGGCGGCGGAGTAAAGTTAGAGGGCGATAAAGTATCTGATGTCAATCAGACATTTGAATCACCTGCTGATTTATGCGGTAAAGTTTTGCAAGTAGGCAAAAATAAGTTTGTCCGCTTAATCGTATAATTTCATCCAAGGTTCGTAGTGAGGACTTCAGTCCTTCTTAAAAGTTCGTAGTGAGGACTTCAGTCCTTCTTAAAAGTTCGCAATGAGGACTTCAGTCCTCAGTCCTTCTTAAAAGTTCGTAGTGAGGACTTCAGTCCTTCTTAAAAGTTCGTAATGAGGACTTCAGTCCTTCTTAAAAGTTCGTAGTGAGGACTTCAGTCCTTCTTAAAAGTTCGTAGTGAGGACTTCAGTCCTTCCAAGGTTCGTAGTGAGGACTTCAGTCCTTCCAAGGTTCGTAGTGAGGACTTCAGTCCTTCTTAAAAGTTCGTAGTGAGGACTTCAGTCCTGAAAATCCATGTTAAAAAAGTTAAATTCTCCATTGCGAACGATATAAAAGCCAAAAAGAAAGGACTAAAGTCCTCACTACGAAATGTACGAACAGTTATACACTTAGATAAAAAAAACTTGCATTCCCTACAACGAACGGTACTATGAACCCAGATAAAATTATTGTTCCTTTAGATGTCCCCAGTCAAGAAAGTGCGATCGCACTAATCGACAAACTCCCCGATGTATCATTCTGGAAAGTCGGTTTAGAATTATTCGTAAGCTGCGGGCCGACAATTATCGAGATTTTGAAAGAGAGGCAAAAACGGATTTTCCTTGATTTAAAATTTCACGACATCCCGAATACAGTAGCTGGTGCTTGTCGGGCGGCGGCTAAGTACAATGTGGACTTATTGACTATCCATTCTACTTGTGGTAAAGATGCTTTGAAAGCAGCACAGTCAGCTTTAGTAGAAGGGGCGGCTGCTGTCGATAAACCGAGTCCTAAATTAATTGCAATTACGCTGTTGACGAGTTTGAATTCCCGACAGTTAGCTTTCGAGTTAAAAATACCTTTAGAGTTGCCGGAATATGCTTTGCACATGGCATTGTTAGCAAAAGAAACGGGTTTAGCTGGTGCGGTTTGTTCTCCGCAAGAAGCGGAACAATTGCGGATGAGTTGCGGGGATGATTTTCTGTTAGTTTGTCCGGGTGTGCGTCCAAAATGGGCCGATGGAGGCGATCAAAAACGATCGATGACTCCGAAGGCTGCTTTCAAAGCTGGTGCGGATTATCTGGTGATTGGGCGGCCGATTACGGCTTCCGACGATCCGGTGGCGGCTTTTGCGCGCATTTGTGATGAGATTGGATAAACAGAGATGAACACAGATAAAATCCCATCCGCGTTTATCTGTGTTTATCTGCTAATATCTGCGATCGCAAGTCCGGCTTTGGCTGTGAATGTAGTCACAAATGGCGATCGCAGTATAAACGCAAATCTGTCTGGTTGGTTAGCGCGATCGCCCTGTCCGGCTGATTTGGAGGGTTTAGTCGATCGCCTGTTGCAAGATTTACCGAGTTATGCTAACCGTGTAATTGTGCGATCGGGCTTTTCTCCTAACACTTCAAGACCGCCCGGTTACGTGCCGCGTCAAATAATTTTAGCAGGCCGCCCGGAATTTGAACCGCTACCTTTAAATTTTGAAGAAGCACTTCCTGAAAATGCTAGCCAAGTTTTTATTACTACATTGGAAAGGCAGTATCGCGAGGGAAAGCGAGTCGATATCCAGCAATATCACTGGCTGTTTTTAACTAAAACCGAGAAGGGCTGGGAATTAGTAAAAATTGTTTCTCGGTTTGGTACAGTGGCGGATGTTCGCCCGTTGTTAGCGCCAGAGGGGGACACAAGCGCAATTGCTGAGGCGATTCGTTTGTGGTTGCGAGATTGTCGTGCAAAAGGAGAAGTGTAAATGGCTAAGAAGTTCACGCAGTCATAAGACAACTCGAAAACCGATTATGAAGTTGCGAGTGTCGGGCGAATAGTCGTTACGAAACGCAGCGCGGCAATAGTCGGGATAGTTGAGCCACGCACCCCCGCGCAGCAACCTGGTTCGCCGATCATTTTTAGACTTGATTAATAAATTAATATGATTTTGATAACGATTATTATTAGTATTCTCATCCCAAACCCTACCATCAGTCGGTGCTCCGTGATAGTTATTATGCGAGGGATCAGCGCACCATTCCCAAACATTGCCGTGCATATCGTACAAACCAAAGGCATTGGGGGGAAAACTGCCTACATCTGTAGTTTGTTCTCGATACTGACTTTTTGCTGAATTACCGTCAGAATAATTGCCGCGATAGTTAACCTGATTAGTAGTAATTGTTTGACCAAAATAGAATCGTGTAGTTGTACCAGCGCGACAAGCATATTCCCATTCTGCCTCACTGGGTAAGCGATAATTACGTCCGGTCTTTTTAGATAACCTAGCACAAAATTCCACAGCATCATACCAAGAAACTTGTTCTACTGGTCGTTTGATATTTGTGAATAAATAATTTTTTTTGAAATAAGAGGGGTCTGGGTTGAGGTCAAATTGAATTCTTGGCAATTTAGCAACTGCTTTCCACTGTGCTTGTGTAATAGCATATTTTCCGCTCAGGAAAGGTTGAATTTTAACCCGATGTTGAGGTTTTTCGTTATATTGGCTTTCTGGTTCAGTTTCCGGCGCACCCATTATGAAAGTTCCACCGGGAATAGCAATCATTTCCAAATTTACGCTATTACCCAAGTCTTCAGTAAAGGATTTCAACTGAGAAGCCTTTGGTTGAGATTTAGCTGATATTTGAGTTGGTGGTACTGGTGGTAAAGGCTGAAAAGGTTTTGCTTGTGGTGGCGCTGATATTTTAGTAGGTACTACTTGTAAAGGCTGAACAGGTTTTGATTGCGGTGGAGGTGCTGATTTTTGAGTAGGTGATACTGAGACATGATTAAGAGCTTGCAATACTTCTGCTGCTGATTGATAACGCGCACCCACTGGAAACAATAGCATTTTATCTAAGACTTTCCCCAATTCATTGCTGATGGAAACTGCCTGATTTCTCCATACCCATGCCATTTGCATCGGATCAAAAAGTTCGTCAACCAAAATTCCATTTTTTTCTTCCAGCAAACACCCAGTTAATAACCTAATGCAAGTTACACCAAGACTGTACAAGTCACTCGCTGGAAAAACATGACCTTGCATTTGTTCCGGTGCTGCATAACCAGGAGTACCAGTCACAGTTCCTACTCTAGTCAAAACACTACCGCTCAATTCCTTTGCAACTCCAAAGTCAATCAACACTAGAGAACCGTGAGAGTTTCTAATGATGTTTTCCGGCTTAATATCTCGGTGAATTACCTTTTGCTTATGAACAAAATCTAATATCGGTAGCAATTCATTCAATAATTGCTTAATCTGTTTTTCGCTAAACTTTCCCTGCTGTTCTAATTCTTTTGATAAATCCTCACCGTCAATAAATTCTTGTACTAGATAGAATCGTTTATCTTGTTCAAAAAATGCCAATAAATCAGGTATTTGAGGATGTTTCCCTAAGTCTCGCAGTCTCACTGCTTCTTGTTTGAATAACTCCGTCGCTTTCTGGATGGCGGCACTCCCTTGTAGTTGCGGGAGAAATTGTTTGATCACACAGATTGTATCGAGTCGGTGTTCGTCTACGGCTTTGAATGTACGGCCGAAACCTCCTTCGGAAATGTATTTGACTGCTCGGTATCTGTCTCCGAGTAGCAGTTTGTTGCCGCAGCGTTGGCAGAATTTTGTGATGGCTGGGTTGGGATGCTGGCAGTCGGGATTAAGGCATTGACTCATAAAATTTTGGGGTTTTAATATGTTAAGATTAACATAATTTACGTATTCAGGAATATTGTCTGTCATTGCGAGGAACGAAGCAATCTTAGTCTTGGCGATTGCTTCGTTCCTCGCAATGACAATTTTGTAAGCAATGACAATTTTGTAAGCAATGACAATTTTGTAAGCAATGACAATTTTGTAAGCAATGACAATTCTGGAAGCAATGACAATTCTGGAAGCAATGACAATTCTGTCGCGTGGGTGGGGCGGGTTTATGAGTTTGTTGGTTTGAGCCATAGATTTTTGGTGAACCCGCCCCTACAAGTATTGGGGTTGACTGGATATGATCTTATGCGTAAATTTTGATTAACTTACTGTTTTAAATTCATCCAATTTAGCTTTTACTGCCTGCATATCTTGCCACATCAACCATTTTGGTGTCTCCGGTTCGCGGGAGGGGTTTCGCAACAAGTATGATGGGTGAAAAATTGGCATACATAAACGTCCTTCCCATTCTATCCATTGACCTCTGATTTTACTAATTGGTCGCTTGTCGCTTAACAAACCTTTTAAGGCTGTTGCACCAGTTAATAAGATGATTTTGGGGTTTAAAATGCGAATTTGTTCGAGCAAGTATGGTTTGCAAGCTTCGATTTCTTTGACTGTGGGAGGGCGGTTGTTGGGCGGGCGACATTTGATGACGTTGGCAATAAATACGTCGGTTTCTGCACTTAATTCTACGGATTCTAAAATCTTATCTAACAGTTTGCCCGATCGCCCTACGAAGGGTAATCCGGTTTCATCTTCATTTTGTCCCGGCGCTTCTCCCACAATCAAAATCGAGGCTTGAGGATTGCCGCGCCCGATGACGGCGTGAGTGCGAGTATTGCCCAATTCGCAGCGGTGACAGCGGTTGCAGTGCTCGCCGATTTGTTCCATATTTTGATATGTGCCGGCTGGAATCGGAATTTTGGCATTGGTTGGGATTGAGTCGTTTTGGAAAGCAGCACTTTGATTGCTGTCAAATAGGCTGAGTTGCAAGTCGCTGGACATAAATTTTACGATTGGAGAGATTTTTTTGAGCTGAGAGTTTATAGTTTAGATGGCGCTGGGTGATTTGAGATGGGCTGAATGCTTCTATGCGCTGCTGTCGATCGCACAATCCCAAATTAACACTCGCAAATCTAACTAGACTAGCGCCAAAGAAACCCGGTTTCTCCGATAAATCCTGGTTTAGCAGCGAAGTATCTGCGAAGAAACCGGGTTTCTGACTCACGACTAGCGCCAAAAAAACCCGGTTTCTGCGAGAAATCTTGGTTTAACAGTGCAGTTTCTGCCAAGAAACCGGCTTTCAGACTCGCAAATCTCCAATTATTTGGTTGATCTCGTACAGGCAAAAATATGTTCTCTCGCCCGTTTTTTGACGATCGCGCCGATGCAGGCGAAAAACTGGCCGAGGCTGTTGCAGACGAGCTCGGCAAGTTAAATTTAACCGCACAGGAAGCTATTAAACCGATTGTGTATGCCTTGCCACGCGGGGGTTTGCCTGTTGCTGTGCCCATTGCGCGCCGCTTGGGCTGCGCTTTGGATGTGGTTGTGGCCAAGAAAATTACTCGCCCAGATAATTTGGAATTGGCGATCGGGGCTGCAACTGCTGACGGTCACGTTCTCTGGCAAAAGCAAAATCAGCAAAATTTACGCTTACAACAAAAATCAGCACTCCAGCAGGCTCAAAATAGCGCTCAATCTCTGTTAGCCGATTTGGCTCCGGGACGACCAAATGTCAGCGCGGCGGGGTCTTTAGCGATTTTAGTGGACGATGGGATTGCGACGGGGATGACGGTGGCTGTGGCGGCGCAGGCTTTGCAGTCGCAGCAACCGGCGGCTTTGTGGATTTGCGCGCCCGTCGCCCCGCCAGAGTTGATGGAATTTTTGACGGAAATGGGTGATAAATCGATTATTCTGGAGACTCCCCACCCTTTTTACAGCGTCAGTCGCTTTTACAGCCAATTTCCGCAGGTGGAGACGGCGGAGGCTTTGGCGTGTTTGTTGCGACAGATTGAATGGCGATCGTAGGTTAAGCTATAAGGCTACATCCAAAAGCTCGATCGTTAACACATGAGACCTTGGGAATATTGGTTGAACACTGTGATTCTGTCTACTCAGCAAAATCCGCCTCGCTTTGTTGAGTTGGTGATGTTAATTTTGGCGATGATTTTGCTCGGGATCTGGAGTGTAACATGGCAGTGGCAGTATTTAACTCTGTCTTTGAGTTATATAATTGGTTCGTCTTTCTCAATTTTGGTGCGGGAATATATCGGCCCGCGCCCTCAATTTCAGTTGACTCATTTCACTGCTTTGTTGTTGTTAGTTATCAGTTTTTATAGTTTTGCTGAATTGATTCGATAGTTGAGGGGTTTTGAACGAACCGCGAAGACGCTAAGGAAAAGGAGAGAAGAGCAGATGAGAGAGTTCACAAATCATTTAAGATTGTTGTGTAATTTAATTTTTTAGTCCGCGGAGGCGGACATCGTTTGTGTAGAGGCGATTTCAATCGCTAACTCTGAAATTATTTAGGATTGTTGTATAATTTAATTTTTTAGTCCGCGGAGGCGGACATCGTTTGTGTAGAGGCGATTTCAATCGCCAACTCTGATCTTCGTTTGTATTCTCGTAAACTCGGCGATTTCAATCGCTAACTCTGATCTACTAATGCGATTGATGCAAAATTATCCGATTTCCGGCGGGATCGAAGGCATAGATTTCTAAGCCGTGAGAGGCTTTAATAATTTCTCCGACAGGCGGATATCCCAAGGCCCAAATTCGGGCGATCGCATTTTCGATATCGCTGACTTCCAAACACAAACTCATGCCTGTCTTTGTGTGATTTGCAAATTCCGATTTATGGGAATCTTTGGGTTTGAATATGCCGAGTCTTAAGCCGGGAAGTTGAAACTCTGCATAGGTATTGGGAATATAGGGATTTGGTTCTCGGTCGAGAAATTTGGTGTAAAATTTAACGAGAACTTCTTTGTCAAGGTCTGCTAAAGTTATTAGGGCGGCGCTGTATTGGAAATTCATATAGATAGGTAAGTGGTAATTGGTAATTGGTAATTATGGCAAATCATTGTTGGATGATAGAACCCCGTGCCGAAAACTCAAAACTATATTATCATATTGTAATACAACAAATATTTCTCTATGGAACTCACCAATTTTATTGCTTTGTCTGTGATTGTTGTGGCTGCGTTGGGGATTGGCATCGGAACAATGACTTGGGCTTACTCGGGCAAGGGCAGCATTTCTGTACTGTTTAAAGAACCATTTTTAAACTCGCCAGATTTTCCGACAACTGACGCAGGAAGCAAAGCTGCGGTTTATTTCCAACAAGGGATTGAGGCTTATCAGTCGGAAAATTACCGCCAAGCTCAAGATAAGTTTACTAGCGCCATAGAACAGGTTTCAACGGCAGAAGCTTACCACAATCGCGGTTTAATTTTTGCGAATTTGCGATCGGACGGCGAAGCGGTTGCAGATTTGATCCGTGCTAGCGAATTATACCAACAGCAGGGGAATGTCGGTGCGATCGATACGATCAAACAAAATCTTGCAGCCTTGAAGCAGCGCAAATTGGAACGAGAAAAACAAAAAGCTGTAGCGACATAAATTTATTAGGTTGGGCGTGGGTAACGAAACCCAACCTATTGTTTAGCTCTGAAGAACCCTGTTTTGCGATCGAAAGTAGTGCTGACAAACCGAGTTGATCTACAGAATCATGATTAAATTTGAACATCAAGATTTAACATTATAGCGATTCGCTAAATATTTCTGGTATCTTCGATTTGGTCGATTTTAGCAATTAGCATTTCTCGGGTAGATGCCACAACTCGATAATTGGTAATTGGATCGTATGCTTCCCACTCTTGAGTTACTTCGCTATCTTGCCACAAAAACCATTCCCGGTAAAGTTCGCCGTCATCAATGTCGCCACACAAACCTAACCAATCATCTCCTGCTAAGCTGTCAAAGTCTCCTCCAACTAAGTCAAGCCAAGCGGCAGCAATACAAGAGTCAATAGCCTTTTGATTAACATTACAAGAGTAAGTAGCCTTTTGATTAACAGTGACTCGCTGAGACTTCACAAAAGACTGAATAGATGTTTCGGGAAAGCAAAGTGTGGATTTCATACGCTGTACCTGAATGTGATGTTATTAATCTATAAAAAATTCGTCAACGGTAGCGATCGCACAATGCCACTATCCGAACCTCCACAGTTTTTACATCAAAAAATATTGAGAGCAAAAACGTCCAAGTCTTTATCCTGTATAGCTTTATGGCGCTTTGGCTTAAGCCGTGGGAGAGGCTGATTTGAGCCAATTTGGGAAGTGGCACAGCAAAAAGCCCGATCGCCCGAATATTATTTCTGGCAAAAGCGATCGGGCGGCGAGCAGCGCAGACAGCGCGACTGCCAATGATATACTTGGTACCTTCGGGAGTTTCAGTACAGTTTTTGTGATAAAGTTTATAAAGACAGATGTTGCAGACAGACAGCAGAGTCAAGCACAAAAAGTTTGAATCGTACTAATCCTGAATATTCCAAGTATTGAAATATCGCTGGTGCTTCCCAAATTGCGAGAAGGTGCGATTGATAGAGTTCGCGAAGTAGTAAATAAGTAGTTACTCAGATCAAAATGCTAGAACTCCACTGTCACACAACTTATTCCGATGGAACTCTCACCCCAGCCGAACTTGTAGCAGCGGCGGCATCTTCGGGTGTTCGCGCTTTAGCTATCACGGATCACGATACGATGTCTGGTTGGGATGAAGCCTTTGCTGCCGCTGCTTTGCACGGTATCGAAATAGTCCCCGGGCTTGAACTCAGTACAGTCCACAATGGCCGATCGCTGCATATTTTAGGTTTTTATCCTGATGCGAATAAACTGCGAGTTCCTTTGAACGATCGCATAGAAGGCAGGTTTCGCCGATCGCAGGAAATGGTAGATAAATTAGCAGCGTTGGGATTCGCGATCGAACTGCCAATAACATCCCCAGGAATGGCACCGGGAAGGCCTCATATTGCTACCGCGCTGGTAAAAGCTGGTTACGCCAAATCATCACGGGAAGCCTTCGATCGCTGGCTGGGAGACGACGGCCCCGCCTACGTGCATTACGAGAAATTCTCGATCGCAGAAGGCATCGATTTACTCAAGAGTTGCGGCGCAGTACCAGTCTGGGCGCACCCTTATTTATTTCGCGGCGGCGCAGTTGAAGAAGTCTTAAAAGAATTAGTAGATGCTGGTTTAATGGGAGTTGAAGTATACCATCCCACCCACAGTTCCAGCCAAATTGACAAGTTAAAACAATGGTGTGTTGATTACGGTTTGCTGATGACAGGTGGCAGCGATTATCACGGCCCAGACATTGAAAGAAATGAGCGGAAAGGTGTTGAAAGTACCCAGTTGAATATGCTGCATATACCGTTAGAATTGCTAGAACCGATTAAAGTTGCGGCGGCAAGTTTGAAATAATAACGGTAGGTGTGCCAGCTAAGATTCGGAGTAAATGGGAACAATGAAGCCATTCTGACGCACCCTACTAGACATCTTGAAAATTCTAAAACTATCTGCGTTCATCTGTGTTTATCTGCCATCATCTGCGGTCGATCTATCAATCAAAAAATTACGGAAGAGGTCTAATAAAAACTTATCAAAATCAAAAGCAACATAAATTAATGTGAAGTTAGCAAGTAACTTGTGTTGAGTTAATGTTAGGGTAGTAGCAACGTTCAACTACTCAATGGAGCTGATTATGAGTACAGAAGACAGAGCAAAGGCGATCGGCAAAAACGTAGAAGGCAAAGCTCAGGAAATTTTCGGGAACATCACCGGCAACAAAAAAGACCAAGCTGAAGGCAAAGCAAAACAAGCGGAATCCGCCGCCCGCCACGCAGCAGAAGATATGAAAGATGCTGTGAAAAATCTGACGGATAAGGCCAAAAAGGCGATCGACAAACTGTAGAAACTGCAATTTACGCGAGATATTATATGTCATTGCGAGCTCTTAGCGAAGCAATCGCCGGGGTTCTGGGATTGTTTCAAGAGCTCGTAATGACATTGTTGTTTGTATTCTGGAATGGCGACGCACACTGAACAATGATAGATTATGTTGTTGGGTGCGATCGACCTTTGGAACTTGCATAAACCCTGGTGACTCTGCGATACCTCTTCAGAAGCGCAATGGAGGAGTCATGATGACAATTAATTATACAACTGAATCAGAGAAATCTTGGTACAAGTCTCCTGCGATCGTAGCTGCTTTGGGTGTGAGCGCGATCGCCTTTGGAGCTTTTCTTTACCCGGAATTCGCCAATCAGCCGATCGTACACTACCGCGCGGATGATAATTCGCTTTCTGCCGATCGCTACAACTTGCAGCGTCAAACCCACTGTCAACTCAGCAGCCAACATTATAAACCGGGAGATACCGCTGTTAGCATTCCTTTTGCCGATCGCGCCGTCGTCACTCAACCCGTCTCCATCTTCAATAGTTTGACGCTGATGGGGGAATGTCAGAAGAATGTGCGATCGATTACCAATCAAAAACCCGGAACTCCTCTGATTCCTTTATTGGAACGAGCTAAAGTTGCCATTCAACAACAGCATCAAACCAACAAAAATCCAGCTATTCTCACTATTTTAGCAAATGCCTTTGAGCCGCGTCAAGGGGAGCGGAGTTCTGCATAACCAGAGCATCTGTACCGACACTCTCTCAACAGCCACAAAAACCATAAACTGGCGAATGGACGCTTTATGAAGACGACGGACACAGTTTTGAATATGAAAACAGTGCCTGGGCAACGACTAATTATTAGGTGTATTTGGAAGGGGGAAAATCATCGTTGAAATTGCCGCGCGCGAGGAAGAGTTTGCGATTTTAGAGCGCGAAATTACTGTATAAGTTGTTGGGATTGGGGAACAGCGATTTACAGATGACGATACGATGCGGCGTTTGATATTTGGATACAAGAATTGAATATTGCCTGCATTCCAAAAGAATAACTCGTACTTACTAAGATTAACTTTTTAGATTAAGGAGAAATTATGCCCAAGTCAGCCTTTCCCTGGCAGGCTGCGCGTGGAAGCGATGAGATTATATCTTCGTGAACAGTCTGTGTTTTAAGCTGCCATTCACCAGAAGTTTCGGCAATAATCGTAATTTCTCCAGCACAGAATTTTTGCTTATCTAATCCAGATTTTTTCATCGCAGACCTTTCGATTGCTGATTTAACGCAGGTTCGAGTAACTTCGGTACAGGCAAATTTTTTCAATCGCTTAGAAGTATCATTTTTTAGATGTAATAGCAAATCAAATAGATCGGGAACTACATGACCATAATTATTGGTGCTACCGACTGATAAAACTGCTATTTCTGCATCAATAGCTTCGAGTAATTGCTTGAGATCATCCCCATTGTTAGGCCATGCTCCGTGATGGGGAATTTTTAAGAGGTTAGCGTTAAGTTCATGAGGTTTGCAAATATCCACACAATCCTTAAGTCCAGCCCCTTCGATATCTGCAAGTAGCACTGCTGCAAAATTTCCATAAGTAACGCGCAGCACTACAGATATTTCGTTACCTCTACCTTTAATGCTGGCGAGATGCTCCTGAGCATATAAAAGCCCTGGATGTAAAACATGAATTTCTAAGAAATCTTGAGAGTAGGGATTTGAGCCGCGAGTAACTTCTATAAAATTTATAATGCTCTTTTTTTCCCAGCGTCGTAGTTGATCTAAGGCATCTTCAAGACGTTTATTCGCTGCTCTGTCGGAGTCAACTTTTTTCTTAGCTTGTTGATATACCTGATAAGGTAGACAAATACTTCCTACTTTTCCACTTTTTAACCAATTGTCTAAAAAAGTAACTAAATCTTCAAGCGATGGAAAATGATCGCGATGTTCGTGGGTGATATAAAGTCTGCTGATATTAGTTTCTTTTTTATTTTGAAACCATTTAAGAAGAGTAGGTATTTTATGCAGATCAATTACAACGGCTGAACCGCCATTAGGATAGATAATCATGCTATCAGCATTGCTAACTGGTAAAAAAACAAATTCACAAGTCATAAAATTTATTTTACTCCTCTATCCCTAATTCTTCTCTTAGCTCATCGTCGGTTAAATAAGGACGAGGAGTATGGCGAAATTGCCTAATAGCCCAAGGACGTTTGGCAAGTTCTGCAAATGTTTCTACATCCTGACTTAGTTCAGCTTTAAAAACTGTACCATCCAGCGCCCAACCAGGCATTTCTGGTAAAATTGGCATCCAGTCTGCTCTATTGTCATCTAATAAGCCACTCAAATATAAATGAATTTGGTTATTATCTTGAGAAACTTCTAAAACTTGACCACGCACTATAAATGTCGGCTTTGTTCGTTCTGATTTCCATAATTCTAATTCTGGGGGTTCTCCAGTTCGTTTAATTTCTATCCAATGAGGGTTTCCATAAGATTCTTCGACAATTTCATCTAATTGTCTGCGTAGATCATCTGGTTTAGGAATTTCAAGACGTTGTTGATCTCGTTCAACGATTTGACGAGTAATATCAATGATTCGCCTGTCTATTTTTTGAGGTAAGAGAAGTTTACATAGCTCATCACTTGTTATTTCATGTGTTTTGCGTCCAATTAAAGATAGTGCATTGACTATTTTAGAAGCTAGGATACCCAACAGCCATAATCTTTGTTCTTGATAACTTAATGTGTTCCATTCTTTTAAAAATTGTTGACTTCCCAATGCTTTAGTAGATTTTCCTGCTTGTTTGGCAGGAAAAATACAAAATATATTATTATCAGGACAAAGACCTGTAGTATCTAATTGAGCCGCAAGAGGATACAAAGAGCCTCGATTCACTTTACGACCTACAAGAATTTTTGGTAAATCGAATAGGTATGAATTATTTAGGACTGCTGTATGAAGAAATTCTTTACCGTATCTTATCCAGCGTTCCTCTTCTCCAACTCTGTCTGGATCTGCCCAAATCCGATTTGTATCCCGCCACTTCATACGCCAGTTTAGCTTACATTCAGTATTTGGTGGACATTGACTAACTGGTTTGTAGTTTTTACTAGGAGTTACTCCATTAAAAACAAAGAAAAGATTTCCTAAAGGTATTGTAGGAATCTGCATGGAAACAGGCGGTGCCGTAAAAAATTCCCAATTGTCTGAATTTGATCGGGTAATCCATTGATTGCCAAGGAAACCATTATTACAAATATTAGATACAGTATCTTTTTGTCTGGAAAATACTGCTCTTGCTGCACTAGGAATTATGATTTTTGGTTTGCCTACTTGTCCTAAGACAATGCACACAGCTTGTTCTGCATCAATTCCAATAGCTTTTTCTGGACACTGCCATACTTCAAAAATTTGGCAATTTTCAGTTATCAACCTACGTGTATTTGGTATGCCATGAGTTGAACCTGTCAAAAAAGACTGAGGTAAGATAAAAGCAAACTGAGCCTCTTCTTCTAACCAACTTAAAGCTCTTTCTATAAATTTTGCTGCACGTTGAGTATTCCCATCTTCAGCAAAAGGAGGATTGGCAACAACAACACGCGGTTTGATGCCCATGTTTTCCCTGTTTAGTTTGTTGTAATCCTGATGAGAAAAGTGGTAGGGGAATGGAAATGTCACAGCCTCACCTAGCGACTCTCTTGCCAAAGTGTATCGGAGTTGTGTTATCAAGTCTGCATATTGATCTAAATCATTACCCGCTACGTGCTGTGCCAAATAGGTGTTTCGCTCATTGATATCTTCAGGAATATCAGACATCCCAGCAAGACGAGATGTAGCAGCTAATAGGAGACTACCGGAACCTGCGGCTGGATCGAAGATTACTCGATCTTCTGGTCTTAACCTTTCCAACGGAAGCAATTCAAGCATACGTTCTGCGATCGCGATTGGAGTGTAATGCCTTTGTAAATCGCTCCAATCTGTGCCTCCAATATCGCGAGGCAATTCTTTGATAGCTCGTTCATATAGCAGGCCAACATCCTTATGATCGACTAGCGCAAAGCTGACTCGACTCCCTAAATTAGCAGCTAAATGCTGCAATACTCGATCGCCTAAATGCGGTATTGATTCCTCAAGCGCCTTCTTAAAAAAACCATTCGCACGAGATACAGTGCGATCGAGCAAAATTCGAGGATCGTTGGTTGGAATTAACAAATCGGAACCAAAAGAGCCTTTATCCTCTAGAATTCTTGCTGCCAAATATGCGATCGCCACGCGAATTGCATGACCTGCTATCTGTATGCGAGAGGAGATGACGCTTTGTGGATGTGTTCGCTGATTTGGAACACCAATCTCTTCAAGTGCCCCCCGAATTGCCTCTTGAAATGCTTTATCAAGTTCGGCTCGTTGTCGAAGTATAAAGGAGAAGCTATTTTCCGAAATTGACTCTTCTAAATCTGCCAGTGAAAGCTGACCAGTACGAAACTCTGCTAATGCTTTTGGTGTAAACAGGCGACTTCTGGGTGCAGTCAACTCTACAGCCAGAGAATCAGGTTCTATTTCTAGTTCCTCTAACTTGCCGGATGGCTCGTAATACTGAAGCAGATACATCTCATCGGAGACTAACAGCCCCGCACGAAAAGGCCAATCGCGCAGCCACCGCTTCCACTGATCCATCTCCTGTGGCGGAACAGCTTGAACCATAAATGCCAGATTAGTTGCACTGGGGCGCAGTCCATAATCTGTCCATATACCATTAACAGCCACAGGATCGTTGCCGGCTACCGGGATACGCACATTGCGGTGTGGCTGCATTTTCCACACTCCCTCTGCGGTTTCAACTACATAATCAAGTCCCGGTGAGCCAGCCATACCAAAGTTATGTTTACTACGAAAGTCTTTTAAATACGATCGATAATAACACGTTGTTCTACAAAAAGTCAAATTTGTATAACAATGTTTTAATGAGCCAGACTTAATAGGATTAAGTTATACTTTTTTAAGGTTGCACAGCATCCATACCAGACAAGCTCTAGCCTCAGCAGGTTAAAACTACAATTTCAGGAAGCAATGGGGAAGCAAACCACTATGAACCAGATGTCAGGCTTTACACGACAAGAAACAATACATCTGGCGGGCTGCACGTCTAGCCGACTGGCTTATTTAGAAAAAGTAGGCTTAGTTATTCCTGAGAGATTTGGAAATAATGGAAGACCAACTGTAGTTTTTAGTTGGGAGCAGTTACTAGAAATTCGAGCAATTAAACATTTAAGAAAAGATGTTTCTTTACAAACAGTCAGAAAAATCATCAAATTTTTAGATGAAAGCGGTTATGACAACAGTCTGAGAGATAAGCAGTTAGTTGTAGTTGGAGATGAAGTTTTTTGGATGAAGCAAGACTGGTCTGATTTTAGCGATAGAATACCCACAACCGTCAAAGTTGCTGGCAAAAAAAATAAAGAGGTAGGTCAGTACGTTTTACTGGTGATACCTCCATTAATTGATATCGTTAATGATATTTGGGAAGCTGCTAAAAAATCACGAGTAATAGACTTCAAAAGCTTTAAACAACGAGCTAAAGTTTTACCTGCCTAATATTTATTGCATTCTGGGTTTGAATGAATTTTATCGATCGGTATTTCGGAATTATAATTTTTGAATTTCACCTACTTATATTGACTAATACTGTGACCTGTTTGTACTTGGCAAACAGTTAATAAATACTGTTATAATATAGCGGGAGGCAATGAGTAGACCCGACACCTACCCACAAACTATGCAGCCCATCCAAATTACCACATTCCAAGCTTTGCGGCGCAGCTTGGAGCTAATAATCCAAGCCGCACCAATAGAACTCCGCAATTTAATAATACTCAACATCATTCGCGGTGCAGCCCTATCTGGCGTACTATTTTTAGATAAATTAATCGATGTTGATGTAAATGTAGGGAGAATATGGGGCCGATCGATCGCATTATTTAATCGGTTTCACAGATATTGACGAGCCATTCCATACAGAACTTGGTATGCTTAAAAACCCGGTTCCGCACCTAAAAGCCCGATCGCCAATTCCATCGCATCCTTCCCCCGCGCCAGAAAACCTTCGCACTCCTGCAAACACTCGACAGCCACCGCAAACTGCTCAAAAACCTCCTCTAGAGGCAACTCTCCCGACTCCAC
Organism: Microcoleus sp. bin38.metabat.b11b12b14.051; assembly: GCF_013299165.1. Lineage (NCBI taxonomy): Bacteria > Bacillati > Cyanobacteriota > Cyanophyceae > Oscillatoriales > Microcoleaceae > Microcoleus > Microcoleus sp. bin38.metabat.b11b12b14.051. The sequence continues at coordinate 480,756 of NZ_JAAFKD010000001.1, read as the reverse complement.
TCGATCGATAATCGCTTCAATGCGATCGACCGTTTGCTCATAATTCCAGTCAGACTGACGCAACTTCGACTTAGCCATAGCATTTATTCTGCATCCAACACTTCTACAATCTTAACCTTCAGCACGCCCCGACTCAACCTCACCGTCAACTCCTCTCCCAATTCCAAACCGTCAGTTTGGCGGACAATCGTACCGTCACTTTGGATTACCGCCGCATAACCCCTTTCTAAAACCGCCGCCGGATTTAGGGCTGCTAACTTTTCTTGCAATACCTCCAGTTTACCAGTTGCTTGTCGCAAAGTTCGCGATGTCGTAGGCAACTGTTTTAAGCGATTTTTTAACAGTTGCAAATTTTCTGATTCTGTCTCAAATCTTGCCCGCACAACACTTGCTAAATTCAGCATTCTTTGCTTGTGTTCCGAGTAAATATCTGCTAAAATTGGTACAGCTTGAGTAGCAGCCGCCGTCGGAGTATGCGCTCGTTTATCTGCTACTAAATCGGCTAAAGATTCGTCTCTTTCGTGTCCGATGCCTGTAATAATTGGAATTGCACAATTCGCGATCGCCCTGACGACTCTTTCATCGTTAAAACAAGCCAAATCCTCCGCAGAACCGCCGCCCCGCCCTAAAATGATCACATCAGCGCTACCGTCCAATTCTACCAGGTCGATCGCCCTAGCAATGGCAGCCGCAGCCAAATCTCCCTGCACCAAAGTCGGCGACAGCAACACCCGCAAACCCGGATATCTCTGCGCGAGAGTGCGCTGAATATCCCCCCAAGCAGCGCCAGTATCCGATGTGACTACCGCCACAATCTGCGGGTGTACGGGAATCGGGCGCTTTCTCGCAGGATCGAAGAAACCCTCGGCTTCCAAGCGCGATCGCAATTGCTGCAACCGCAAAGCCTCCAATCCTTCCCCACCCGGTAGCGATTGGGAAACAATCAACTTGTAATCCCCGCGAGGTTTGTAAACATCAATGCTTCCGAAAACCAGCAATTGCTCACCTTTTACAGGCATTTTTACCAATTTTTTTTGCTGATAAGTCCACACCACGCACTTAATAGCAGCGCTTTTGTCGGTGTCGCACAGAGTGAAATAACAGCCAGTGGAATGCTGCGAAACGTTTGATACCTCGCCGATTAGCCAAACCGATCGCAAATTGCGATCGCCCTCCAGCAATTCTTTCAGGTATGATGTTAGTCCGCCCACCGACAACGTTGTATCAGGAAAAATTGCATTCATTGATATTTCTAATTCCAGAAACCTAGGCTACTATATTTCAAGACACTTGGGATAAAAAGACCCGGCGGTTGAAACCACGTCTATACAAATCAAACCCGAGCTCAGAGGGGTTGAAGACGGATTGGTTAAAATTACCTTGTTTTCTTAAGTCCGCGGAGGTGGTCGCTGAGCTTGTCGAAGTGCGGACATCGTTTGTGTTGACGCGGTTTCAACCGCCGTATAATCTAACGCCAAACAAACTAATGATATCAGATACAATGACTTCGATGAATATGCTGCGTCAAGAAGCTGCGGCGATCGGCATTACCGACGTTGAGGCCAGAAAATATGGCGATCTCCGGCATAAAAGAACTTGGTCTTTGGCGATCGAACATCACCTCTCGATGCAAGATTTTGCCGTTGGCGAAGCCCTCGAAGAGGATCGCGCAGCATCCGATTCTGACAGCGCACTCAACCGCTCTAAGAGAGCAGACTCCAAAGACTACGGCGTTCAGCTAACGGCTAATCTGGGCGAATCTGGAGTCAAAATTGACAACAAAACAGCATCTGAGGCTTCGCCGCCACAGTCAGGAATGGCTAACGGGCGATCGCACAATACTTCCGATTATCGTAAAGACCAAAACCGAGGTTTTAAACAAGTAGTTCACAACCATATTAAAGCCTTAACAATTGCCTCAGCATCACGGACAATTCAGGTCAATTCACAATTGAGTAATTGGGCTTGCCCAGAGTGCTATCCAGAGGTCGAATTGAGTTGTCATCTGTGCGCTGGAGAAGGTCATGTAAGCGACATTTCAGCTATTGGCTGGACGCTAGCTTATATGGAAATGTTGGGCTGTTCTGCGCGCGAAATCGAACCGCTCAGGAAATATTCGCCTGCCTCCGAAACTCTGGAATTGCATTTAAAAGTTTGTGTTGCTATCAAACAAAGTAACCAAGTTTTAGCGCGGACTGAGAAATGGGTAATTTAGTTGACAGTTGACAGTTGACAGTTGACAGTTAACAGTTGACAGTTAACAGTTGACAGTTGACAGAATTGGATTAATGAATAGTCTTCTTTTATTTGCTCCCTACAATCGTTCCGGCTTTAAAGCAATTCTTTATTGTGATTGACATTTGACCATATCAAATTATGATACTATCATTTGATTTCGGTAACAAACAATACGGATTCTAGTCCTTTCAAAGCAACTTCCAAATCATCGTTGATAACTTGAAAATCAAATTCGCGCGCTGCTTCAATCTCGTCTTTAGCCCGAATTAACCGACGGGCGATCGCACTTTCGGAATCTTGACCTCGACTCCGCAGCCTGCGTTCCAATTCTTCCCAAGAAGGAGGTAAAATAAAAATTCGCAAAGCTTCAGGAAACTTATTTCTAATTTGCCTTGCTCCTTCGAGTTCAATTTCCAGTAATACCCATTTTCCCTCGCCGATACGCTCCTGAAGAGCAAAATAAGGAGTTCCGTAAAGGTTGCCGGCAAACTCAGCCCATTCCGCCAACTCGCCAGCCTCAACCATTTCTTCAAAACGGCTGCGGCTGGCAAAATAGTAGTGTTGTCCCTCAATTTCTCCCTCGCGGGGCGATCGAGTTGTCACCGATACCGAAAGATATAATTCGGGATGGCGGTTGAGGAGCGATCGCACTAAGGTGCCTTTCCCCACACCGCTAGGCCCCGTCAGAACAATTAATTTACCGGATTTCATTTTTAGAAGAGAACCATGTCACAATTCAAGTTTTCGCTTACTCTATACTGTAAGTGCTCAAATTGCAACTGACAAACCTCAATCATCGCGACCTTGACCGTCTTTGCCGATCGCAAAACGATTAGCAACCGTTTCCGGCTGAATCGCCGACAGAATGACGTGACTCGAATCTGTAATAATTACCGCTCTCGTGCGGCGCCCGTAAGTAGCATCAACCAGTTGTCCCCGCTCCCGCGCATCAGTAATTATACGCTTAATTGGCGCTGACTCGGGACTGACAATCGCAATCACTCGGTTAGCCGACACAATATTACCAAAACCGATATTAATTAATTGAATATCCATGAATATCTCAATCTATAGGTGAACAAGTAAATATCAATTATTCCTTATTATCATATACACAAGGATTTTTTGTAACAATTTTAAAATTATTCATAACTAAATTCGCTAATGTTTACTTGCATTTTTTTCGCTCTTTGAACTCGCAGCCGCCCGTCTTTATCAAAACTTTAAAAAAGTAGCGTGTTCGCAGCTCTAGATTAAAGATTCGGTAAAATTTGAGATATATCGTTGCCAATCAAAGCATTAGATGTATTCAGCAAACATGACATTAAGTATTGCGAAATATAAAGTTATTTTCATGTATGTGCCAAGTTAAGTATAATCACTGATAAATAACTGCAAATATGCGTGGATTGCATTTAATACTGACAGTATCGATAGAGATGCTGCTTCGATGAGCCTTCCACCTAAGCTAAAATCCGCCGATAGCACATCATCTTAAATTTTCAAGATAATAGTGTGCGATATCGTGTCCGACGATTGACAGCAATAAGTAAGGTTCGTAGTGCGGACTTCAGTCCGCTTGAAAGCTGCGGACTGAAGTCCGCACTACGAACCATTTATTGTTAGAATAATCGACGGGACACGATTTTACACTACAGATGTTTATTGCTGGATTTTATAGAGTCAAATTAATTTGATGGTTCCGCAGGCGAGTCCGCATAAATCAAAGGAGTCGCCTTCGCAACTACCAACCAGGGAATTTAGCAAAAAACCGGGATGAATGCAGATAAAATTGACTGCATTCATCCCAGTTTTTTCACAGTTAATTAATTAATTAAGCTGCTGCTAAACCGCTGTGTCTCAACAAAGCTTTAGTGCTCGGTTCGCGTCCCCGGAAAGTTTTAAACACTTCCATCGGGTGCAAACTGCCGCCCAATCCTAACACTGTATCCCGGAAGCGTTTACCTGTAGAGGCGATCGCACTTTCGTCTTCTAAACCCGCCTCCTCAAACGCTGCAAAAGCATCAGCACTCAGGACTTCCGCCCATTTATAGCTGTAATAGCCTGCCGCGTAGCCGCCCGCAAAAATGTGTCCGAAAGCGCACAAAAATGCGTCTCCTTCCAGAGGAGGTAAAACAGTCGTAGTTTTAGCGATGCGGTTGCGGACATCTGCCACAGTTTCGCTGCCGCCCGATCGATAGCGGTGGTGCAATTCGATGTCAACACTGCTAAAATGGACTTGCCTGAGCATGGCACTGCCACTCATGTAGTGGCGCGCTGCTAACAGCTTTTGGTAATAGTGTTCCGGCAAAGTTTCCCCAGTTTGGTAATGCTTTGCCATCCCGAACAAAGTCGCCCTATCGTAACACCAATTTTCCATAAATTGACTGGGCAATTCCACCGCATCCCACTCAACATTATTGATGCCAGAAGCCCCGGGATAGTCTACCGTTGTCAGCATATGCTGCAAACCGTGACCGAATTCGTGAAACAAAGTTTCTACTTCCACGAAAGTCATTAAACTCGGTTTCCCGTCAACAGGAGGGCTTTGGTTGCACACCAAATACGCCACCGGCAACCGCGTTGTGGTTTTTCCCGCTTCCACAAATTTAGCGCGCACCACGCACTCGTCCATCCAAGCACCGCCGCGCTTTTCTTCCGGGCGGCTGTACGGATCTAAATAAAAATTGGCGATCGCATTTCCGGCTTCATCATCTATTCTGAAATAGCGAACATCTGGGTTCCACACAGGAGATTGACCATCCGCCGCAGTTACTGTCACGCCGAACAGCCGTTTTACTAATCCAAATAGTCCGTCCAATACCTGCGGCAAAGCAAAATAAGGACGCAATTCTTCGGCACTAAAAGCAAACTTTTCTTCCCGCTGTCTTTCCGACCAAAAACCAATATCCCAATGCTTCAAATCCGCCGCTTCCGGCGCGCCTTTGCTCGCTGCAAAAGTTTTCAATTCTTCTAAATCTTTGACAGCAGCACTGTAGCTAGCCTCGCGCAATTCTTCTAACAAAGCTTCCACTGCTGCAACATCGGGAGCCATTTTGCTCGCCAAGCTCAATTCGGCATAACTGCTAAATCCGAGCAAAGCCGCTTTTTCGTGGCGCAGTGCTAAAATGCGATCGGTCAAAGGCCAGTTATTCAATTCTCCGCTGCTGGCTCTGCCCATAAAAGCTTTGTACAACTTTTCGCGCAAATCCCGGCGGGTACTGTGCTGCATGAAAGGGCCGTAACTGGGGAAGTCTAAAGTAATCCGCCAAGGGCCGTTTTCGGCATCCGCATTTTCTTCACCGGCGCTGCGAGCAGCTTGAGCTGCTAAACTCAACAAACTCGGCGGCAAACCATCAATTTCGTCTTTGTTTGTGAGGGTGATACTGAAAGCTTTGGTAGCGTCGAGGACGTGATTGGAAAATTGGGTAGTAATTTCTGCTAATTCTAATTGAATGGCATTAAAACGCTCTTTTTGTTCGCCTTCTAAACCAACACCAGACAGTTGGGCATCTCGGAGGGAAGCTTCTACAATTCGCTGTTGAGCTGACTCTAAGCTGTCCCAATTTTTGCTAGCCCGCAGCGCTTTAAAAGCTTCGTAAAGCGGTTTGCTCTGACTGAGCTTGCTCCAAAATTTTACTACTTCCGGCTGTACTGTTTCGTGAGCCGATCGCAATTCCGGACTATTTTTCACCCCCATCAAATGCCCGACAATACTCCAGCTCCAATTTAAACGCTCTCCGAGCCGCTGCAAGGGTTCTACTAAGCCGCTCCAAGTCGGATCTACAGAGACTTCTAAGGCAGCCAGCTCGGCTTCTAGTTCTGCTAGCAGTTGCGTAATGGCAGGGACTACGTGTGAGGGTGCGATCGCGTCAAACGGTGGCAATCCTTTGCCAGTTAGTAACGGGTTATCAGCAAGAGTAAGAGTTGCAGTCATTTGATTTTCTCGTAACAGCCTGAAAATAGGTCAACTAGACAGATTACCTTTTAAATTTGTAACACATTTGCCCCAAAAATTGGACTCCTGCCCGGAGAGGGAAGAGAGGGGAGAGTGCGAAAATCTTCCTTATGACTGATGACTAATCACCAATCACCCATAATAACTGTCAACTCTCACCCCTTCAGTCTGCTAGGGGACAAGCTGTCAACTATCATCAGTGGCAAAGCGTCAATTTCCTGACTGTCAACAGATTAACGCCCTCAACCCAGAAGCTGTCAACTGTCAACTGTCAACTGTCAACTGTCTTGTGTGTGTTGCAACTGCTTGACAACAGTGATTAAACGCTTGAGGTGAGGTTTGACAACTTCTTGTTGCTCGTGTTCCAAACGGTAAATTTGAGCTTGAACTTCGGACAAATCCGGAGTCGATTGGTGGGTGGGAGATTGCAGTTGGCTTTGCAGATTTGCCATGACTTTTTGGATTTCAAAAAATCGAGTATTTACTACTTCCCATTCGTCTCGGGAGATCGTAGTTTCAGTCAAACCTTTCGTCGCCCTTTGCAGTTGTTCTATCGCCTGTTCTACAGCTTGGAGATTTGCCGACGAGCCGATCGATAAATCTTGCAGTTGTGCGTTCACCTGCTGGCGGACATCGAGGACAGCAGAGGCGACAATTTCTTGCAAAGAAGCTACCGACTCTCCCAAACTCAGCAACTGCCGCTCGATGTCGATCGACTCCTCAAAACCGTCAGCCCTTGGCATTACAGCCATTTGCTGGCGCAGTGCTGCAATATCCGCAGACAACTGCCTCCGCAATTTAACAATTACCGTCACCGCCGTTTTTTCGACCTTATTGACAGATTTTTGGACTTGACTGAGTTCCGAAGTCTGATGAAGCCGCGCTTGCTGCTCGAACCGATATCGGTTAGCCACACTCAGCGACAAAGCCAAAGTTAGCGGAGCCACCCCGTAAAAAGCTTGACCCGACACAGCCACCGCCAAGGAACCCAAACCAGAGGCCGCCAGAGAGGCGTACTCTGCCACCTCCAGCCAGTGCCTTTGAGGAAAAGTTTGCCTCAAGTGGTTTCTAGCAGATGGGTTTGGCTTGCGTGCTACTCTTTGGGTCATACTATTTTCTCGTTGTTGGTAAGGTTGCGAGACTGGGTGGAGCATCGATTTCTATCCTTTTTTCACTTATATGTTTTAGATTATTTCGGGGCGCTCTTCTATTTTTACCTTATTCAGTAGGTTAAGGATGACAGGCATATTATTATGTATTTGGGAGCTGTCTTGCTGTCGCCCTCTATTGGGGCTGTTAAATGCTGCACCCAAGCCGCCCTCTATTTTACATGACGCGGGCGCGATCGCCCCCGAGCGATCGACAATCGCCACTACCGCCAACCAAACAATCCCTCATCGGATTTGAGATTTTAGATTGATATTTTACCTGAAAAATCAAAAATTAAAAAAAATGTGATTTTTTGACGGAAATAGGAGTTTTGAGCTAGCTAGCAAGTTGCATTTTTTGGCGCGCATTGGTATAATGCACTCGTTCTCAATTGTCAGTCAAAAATTTACAGTAAAAATTAACCAATGAACTCAGAAAAAATCGGAATTGGCGATCGGCTAAAGTCTATGTTTAGTATCACAATTTTTATCATTCTTGTCCTAGCAGTAGGCTTTTTAACAGTCAATTTTATTTCAGCTCTATATGCAAGATTTGCTTAAAAAAACTCAGAAATTGGTAATTGGTAATTGGTAATTAGTAATTGGTAATTATTCCATTCGTTAAATCCCGCACATGGCTCGTTGCCGAACTTCCTTCGTCCCTCTTCCTGATTCCTGATGACAAATGACAAATGACAAATGACAAATGACCACCCTTCGACTTCGCTCAGGGCGAGATGACAAATGACAAATGACCACCCTTCGGCTTCGCTCTTCGGCGAGATGACCAATGACCAATGACAAATGACCACCCTTCGGCTTCGCTCTTCGGGCGAGATGACCAATGACCAATGACAAATGACCACCCTTCGGCTTCGCTCTTCGGCGAGATGACCAATGACCACCCTTCGACTTCGCTCTTCGGGCGAGATGACCAATGACCAATGACCAATGACCAATGACTTCTTAAAAAACTAATGCAAAAACTTGCGAACTTGATATTCGCGGCTTTCGGCGATCGGCATTTGTAAATCGCCCATTTTGGCATCCAACTCATCGATTGTGCTTTGCGGCACCGACTTCCACTGTTCCCTAGTTTTCCAGCGAATCAACATCACCACCTCATTTTCCACCGCATCCACCCAAACTTCTTTGCCCAAATAACCGGAAAAACTTCTTAGTCCCGCAGTCCAAACTTCTTCATCTCGCAGAATAAACTCTTCCCATTTTTCGGGAGGTACTTTAAATCTCAGCCACTCAATTACCATATTCTTTTAGATTGTAGATTTGAGATTTTGTAGGGTGCGTCAGGTAAAAAATGATTGGTATGTCGTCTCATATTCATTCCTGACGAACCTACAAAACTTCGTGAATAAAACATTAGTTCGTAGTCGCCACATTCTGATAGTAAAAGCACCATCACATCAATTAATCATTACCGATCGCAAGTTTAACGATCAACTCAGTACCTTCTCCCAGCCGAGAAATACACTGCAACTCACCGCCGTGCTTTTCTACTACCAAATGCTGGGATATTGCCAATCCCAAACCTGTGCTTGTTGTCGGACATTTAGTGGTAAATAAAGGGTCAAAAATGCAGCCTAGAACTTCTTGGGTCATCCCTGGGCCGTTATCGCTAATGGCGATCGCTACTTCGCTCTCCCCAATCACTTCCGTGCGAATCCGAATTTCAGGATTGAATATTTCAGATCCCGAACCGCCCGCAGACAACAAAGACTCACTTTGCATTGTACTATACTTTTCTGGATTTCTGCCCCCTTCTTCCAAAGCGTCGATCGCATTTGTCAACAAGTGCATGAAAACTTGATTTAACTCTCCCGCATAGCAGCGGACTCGCGGCAAATTTCCGTATTCCTTAATCAGAGAAATTCCCGGGCGTCCCCCTTTAGCTTGCAGCCGATTTTGCAAGATCAGCACTGTACTGTCCAAACCTTCGTGGATATCTGCGGTTTTCATTTCGGCTTCGTCGGTGCGCGAGAACAAGCGGAGCGATCGCACTACATCCCGAATCCTTTGCGAGCCGACTTTCATGGAATTTAGCAGTTTTGGCAAGTCTTTTTTAATAAATTCTAAGTCTAATTCTTCCATGAAATTTTGAATTTCTGCCACCGGATGGGGATAATGCTTTTGGTAAAGATCGATCGAGCGCAGCAGTTCTTGAATGTAACCGGTGGCGTGGCTGACGTTGCCGGAAATAAAACTAACTGGATTGTTAATTTCGTGAGCAATTCCTGCTACTAACTGCCCCAGAGAAGACATTTTTTCTATTTGAATTAATTGAGTTTGAGTTTTCTGGAGAACTAACAGCGTATTCTCAATTTTTGCCGCTTGCAGCCGCAGGCGTTCTTCTGATTGTTGCAAAGCCCAAAGAGATTGTTTACTTTCTGTGATATCCAATCCCACAAATACCGCAGCCGTACTTCTTTGATATTTTTGAGCAACTATTAAATAATTTTTGTTTTCTCCTCTGACGCTGACTGTTATTTCTTGAGACATCTGCTTTTTTGATGTGGCAAAAAACTCGTATACTAAATCGTTAAATTTTTGGCTGTTCTGTATAAAACCTATTTTTTGACCGACAAATACTTGCCCAGGCATTTGGTAAGCATTAGCTAAATGTCGGTTTACTCCCAAGTAGCGGAAATCAGAACTTACCCAAGAAACTAATCCGGGTACGGCGTCCAAGACGGCTTGAAGTTGCTCTTTTGCGTCTACAAGAGCTGATTGTGCTGCGAGGCGAGCAGAAATGTCGCGAGCGATCGCGCAGCAGTATTCGCAGCCGCCGTATGCTAAATAATTGACTTGGACTTCGACGGAAAAACTGGCGCCGTCTTTGGTTTGGTAAGTGGTTTCAAAAGTTAGGTTGCTTTGCTGCTTGAGTTGATCCCAGTGTGCTTGCCAATCCGATGCTGATAACTGCGAATCGATGTCGCTCATCCTCAGGTTTAGCAGTTCTGATTCCAAGTAGCCTCCCCGATCGCAAGCGGCTTTATTGGCGTAGCAAATTTTACCGTCTGATGTACTCAAAAAAACTGTATCAGCAGCATTGTCTAGAGCAGTTTGAGTTAGTTGTAATTTTGTTTCTAACTGCCTGTTTTGGTAATTTGGCGTCCATGTATTGTGACAAGTTCTGTCAGCTATTTTTTCAGCAAACAAGATTAAACCGCCGATCGCACCCGAGCTATTTTTCCACGGCCAAAATGCCCATTTGACTGGCGCACCGACGGATTCTTCCGTTTTTTCTGTTACAGATGGGGGCGAACTCGCTGCCACAAATTCGCTATATTCCAAAACTCCAGCCAAACAAGCGCGGGCGTTTTGCTGCCAATATTCCGGGATATTCGGGAAAAATTCCCCATGAGTTCGGCCTCGCGCCTCGCTTGGGCAGACACCCCAATCTGTTTGCCAGCGACGAGAAACGCAGATATAGCGCATTTCACAATCTACCATTGCTACGGCGTCGGCGGAGCGCTCCACAAACCGCCGAAATCCCTCTTGACTTTCAGACACGGCTGCCTCTGCGGGTTGTTGGTGGGCGATCGGGCCGGCATACATTCCCAGTCGAATTTTTTGCTTCACTGGCTTAGTTTGCACGATTTGGGATATCCTCCATAGCTGTCAAGTTAAAAAAATCTGTTTTAGACCAAAAGCACTCTTCCCCTGATTTCCTGTTATGGGTGACACCCTTAGAGGGTATCACCCATCAGTAATATCATTTTTGATGGGATGTGTCCATAGGTACTAAAGAAATTATTCGCTCAACCTTGAAATTCAGAAGATTTCCTCATAATTATTCAATAATTGAGGCAGCAAAAGCAGTGTAATTACTTAATTGGTTTGAAAATTTGCGTGTGCGATCAAACAAATTTGTGTGTAAATTCACTGGTAAAATCGACTCGCCCTTTCCGCAGCATTGCAGGATCGAATCTTTCAGTCGTGTTGCAAGTCATCAACACTACGAGTTTTTGCTGAAATTGAATGCCGTTTTCGTCCATGACGCTTTGATAGAGAGTGCCATCGAGTAAACTCAAAATGTGTTCAGTTTTGTTAGTGCGTTGGGCCTGGGGAGTCGATCGATCCTGAGCCAAATTATCAGCCTCGTTGATAATGATGCAAATCCGCTGCAAATAACTCGGCGGCACAAAATTTTCTACAGCATCGTGGTCTAAGATAAAGATCACATAACCCAGCGGCACTAAAATCTCTTTTGCTACCGCCTGCGTCCAAGCAGTTTTGCCAGTCCCAGGTTCACCGCTAACCAAAACCGCCAACTGATTTCGCTCCAAAATTGCCTGCTCAACAATATCGGTAAAACTTTGAACATCCGCAGAAAAACTCCGAATCGGGAACTGACTGTTAACCTGTCCGACACGGCTTTTATACCCGCTGAGAATCACCGCTAAATTGTAAGTAGCCTTGCTCACCAGCGGCGCAATATCCTGGCAAATCAGAGTGTAGCAGCGTCTTCCCCTGTCGTAGCTGTCAATTTGCAGCCAACAGCCGCATCGACCCCAATAAGCATAAACAGTACCCAAAACCTCCAAGCGTTCCCAGCTCACAAATCGCTCCGGCGGATAAGAAAAATGCCGTTCCATAAAACACTGGGTAATCGCATCCGGTTTTCCCAACAAATCCAGAACTTTAAAAATAGTAATCTCTTGGAGTTTGTTGAGAACGTAGTCGATGGGAATGCTAGCGCGGCTCACCAATTGCACCACGGGGGTTTCGGTAACTAAAACATCTTTGTAACGATAATCAGGGTAAACAGGCTGCGGAGTAATGTAATCCCAAAACTCGTCAATTTCGTAGCGAGTATTTTCCGAGAATACATTTAAGATATTCGCCCACCAGGTATACTGGTGTCGTCCCATGGCATCGGCAATGTCGCTAGCTGCATCTAAACTTTTTTGAGCGAGTTCTACAGGGTCGCTAGAGACTAGGTGCAGCAGGTGTTCCCAATCAAATTGACGGTATAGCGGTCGCCAGCCCGAGCCGAGCAGCCCTCGATTTTGAGGATTATTTTGATTGAAATTGCGATCGCTATCACCCATATTTTCCGAACTCATTTTCCGTAAATCCTAGTTACTACTATTGTAAAATATTTGCGGCATATTTTCTACAACCCAACAGGATTTTCTCAACTGAGTTTGAGATAAGTCGGCGGCACGAAGTCTACCAACCAAACTTTGTTATCCGAGCAGTAAAATGTATAGCCGTCCTGTTGCATTGCTGCGGCACGTACAATCAACACAGCCGGAATGCCGTGTCTGGCACCTACTTTACGGGCTGTTGGAACATCCGCCGACAAATGAACGTGATGTCGCGACATTTTCCTAATTCCTTCACTCTGAATAGATTTGACGGCAGTCGCACCTGTTCCGTGATATAAAATATCTGGGGGAACAGCGGGTTCTAACTGCAAGTCAATCTCTACGCTGTGTCCTTGATTGGCACGAATCAAAGTGCCTGTCGAGTCGAACGAAAAGCGTTGTTTGTCGTTTTGTGCGACTACTTCTTTAAGTTCCGCAACCTGAACTGGAAAGTTATTTTTTTGGCAAGCATCGAGGAGTTCGCTAACAGGAACCCAGCCCCCCGGTGCGAGTTGAATGCCGATGCGCGAGGGGGCGTGGCGCAGGTGTCTGCTGAGATATCTGCTGATTTTGACTAATCTTGTCTCGTTCATTTATTGACGTTTTTTTGATTTGTTTTGGGGAAAATCGGGTTTATTTAATCTGTTTGGACTGCGAGAATGATTGAGTGGAATAATGCGTGTAAACTCAACTCTGAAATTCTGTGTATCTCTCATTTATAGCCGAATCTCGATCCCCCTAAATCCCCCTTAAGAAGGGGGACTTTGAGAACGATCCGGTTCCCCCCTTGGGAAGGGGGGAGCGAGACCAAGCTAGAAGCGATATTTGTGATTAATTTTAGTCTTAAATTTATCCCAATGTGAGCTAACTAATCCTAGGGTGCGTCAGGGGGAATTTTCTTGAGCAGGCAGTCAAAATATTCATCCCTGACGCACCCTACAATAGCTTTTGATAGTTATCAAAGATTCTCCCTTCTACTTTGGGACAACTCCGCCAAAAATAGCAAAATTGAGATAGCGCCAATGACAAGCTGCGTCGGCAAAACCCGCTTCGGAAAGCCACCTTGTCTGCTCTTCCACAGAAGAGGGAATATCTTCTTTTAGGTAGCTGTTAAAACACGCTGCATCGTCTTCTCCATTAGCTTTGATGTACTGGCGCCACAAATGTTCGTATTGCTCGGTCAGCTTTGGGGTAGCACCTGTGACAATATCTCGGATTAGCAAGATTCCCCCGGCATTCATTGACTCAAAAAGTTTGTGAAATAGCTTTTGTTTTCCTTCGCCGTCGAGGTGGTGGATTGCTAACCCTGAAACTACCAAATCGTAACCGCTGCCGAAATCATCTTCGGCGAAATTTCCCTGCTGCAATGTCAGCCTTTCTCCGAAAGTGGACAAGTTTGTTTGACAAACTTTTAGCATATTTTCTGCCATGTCAAAGGCTGTGACATTGGCTTGAGGAAATGCTTGCAAAATCATGGCTGACAGTATGCCAGTTCCCGCCCCTAAATCGAGAAGTTTTATGTTAGCATTGGTTTCAAAATCGATTAATTGCAAGATTATTTGGTGTTGCTCGCGATAGTGCGGAATGAGGCGGGGAATTAAACCGTCATAATCAAATGCTCTTTGTTCAAATTGCTGGCGTACATCGTCTAAATTCACAGAAAAATTTCCTCAAATTGTTAATACTTGAGTGCGTTAATGCAGTAGGACTGCTCTCTCGTTTTAAGTATAATACAATATATAATACAAAATATTTACAGAGCTGTCAAGACGCAGGAAAAAATAATTTAATAGAAGTGGCGGGCGATCGCAAAAACAGACTTGGTTTGCCCTTTCCCCGCCCAGTATTTGAGCGTCAAGCCTTGCACATATATCTGGCTTCTGGAGGTGAGACAGAATGCCGGAAACTCGAAAGCCTGCGGCAGAGTAGATTTTGTACGTGCTGTGGGATGGTAATCGTCAGAAAAAATTTGGGTGTTCGTACCCCTGGGCACAGCGGGCATATCTGAGAAAATATGCCCTCAGATTGACAAAATTTAGTCTCAACTCCCTATAAAATCTGACGTGAATACATTTTATAAAAATAATACAACTGCTTTGCCCGCGAACCAAACCCCGATCGCGATCAGTCATTCCTAATCTCAGATATGAAATCTCAAATAATATGACTTCCGAGTGGAGGTGCCGACAGCCCAGTTTTCATGCCAATGAAAATATACAAAATATTGCACCCGCCAACGTGGGTAAAAAAAACAGTGATAATGAATCAGGATGCGAGTAGATTAGCTGTCAGCCGTCAGGGGAAAATAGAAGCAATGGAAATCCAACAGCGGAGCAAGGAGTGGCCAGAGCGCCAGCCACCAAACGCGCCCGATCGCCCCGGTCAAATTTCTACGACAAAAGAACTAGATTCGTCGCTGCCAGAATGTTTGGATTTTAAAGTAGCGATCGACCGATCGACACTGGCGGTGAGAACCGACGCCCGAGGAATTATCAACTATGTCAGCGATCTAGTTTGTAGTATTTCTAACTATTCGTGTACCGAACTGATCGGCTGCCATTTCAGCATCCTGCACTCGGAATATAAGTCTTCGGAATTAATCAAAAATCTGCTGTCAACTGTTGCCAAAAATGAAGTTTGGCAAGGAGAAATTAAGAATCGAGCTAAGAATGGCAGCGATTATTGGGTGCACGCAGCAGTAGTTCCGCTGTTGGACTTTCAGGGAAAAGCCAGTCAGTATTTGGCGATCGGATTCGACATCACCGATCGCAAAGCCGTTGAAACAGCCCAAGCCGCAGCCAACCGCGCCAAAGACGAATTTTTGGGCATCGCGGGACACGAACTGCGATCGCCCCTCAGCGCGATTTTGGGATGGGTACAACTAGCTCGATCGCGCAAGTTAAACGAAGCCACCACCAACCGCGCTTTGGAAATCATCGAAAACAACGCCAAATTGCAGAATCGACAAATAGACAATCTCCTCGATCTGTCGCGGCTGTTGCGAGGGAAAGTGCAGCTCAACATCAGCTCGGTTCACCTGCCGTCTGTCATAGAATCGGCGATCGACACCCTCCGCCCCGCGGCGAGGGCCAAAAACATCCGCATAGAAACACATTTCGACCCCGCCATCAACTACATTTCGGTCGATGCAGAACGCTTCGGGCAAATAATCTGGAACCTGATAGCCAACGCCATCAAATTCACCCCAGCAGCAACACCAGAGCCAATCAGGGTGCGGGTCGAGCCTACCCCGGATGGCGCGTCGATCGGCGTAGGCGACAGCGGTTGCGGGATCGAACCCAAGTTTCTGCCTTACATCTTCGACTACTTCCGCCCCGCAGATAGCTGGAAAACCAAAGAACAAAACCGCCTCGGTTTAGGGCTCTCAATTGTGCGACAGTTGGTGGAACTGCACGGGGGAACTGTTTCGGCCCAGAGTCCCGGGCTGGGACAGGGAGCGACCTTTGCGGTGCAGCTACCGATCGCCCACACCAACAATACGAGCGATCACGCTTTGGCGATCGGCAAAATCGAAAGCAGACCCGGATCTGTGTCCAAACCCCTAGCGTCCAAGCAAGTCCTGATAGTGGACAGCAACCCCGAGATCCGGGAATTTCTCAAAACAGGCCTGGAAGCATTCGGAGCCAAGGTAACAGCAGTGGGTAGCGCTTGCGAAGCGATGGCCGAGTTGCAAAAGTCGCGCCCCGACGTGTTGGTGAGCGATATGGCGGTACCCGAAGCAGACGGCTGCGATTTGATCGGCCGCGTCAGAGCCATGGAAATGTCCGAGCAAAGGGAACTGCTGCCGGCGGTAGCCCTCACGGGAGGCGTCCGTGAGGAGGATTCGGCATCGGCGCTGTCTGCGGGGTTTCAGAGGCATTTGTCGAAGCCTGTGTCCGCGAATCAGTTGGTGAACGCGATCGCCCAATTGGCCGGGCTGACTGGATTCGGCGGCGAAGACGCGGGAACTGTTGGGGCGATCGCACCTGCACCAGGGCTGTCGGAGTCTCAAAGTTTTGACTGTCCAAATAACGGCGAAGAATCAACAACAGACAGCCGAGAATTACCACTATTGCTGGTAGTTGAAGACAACAATTTTCTGCTGGATTACCTCAAAACCTTATTGAGTCCATACTATCGAGTTGCCGTGGCAAGGGACGGGATTGAAGGTTTAGAAAAAGCCAAAAGTTTGCAGCCGAATTTGATTTTGAGCGACCAAATCATGCCCCGACAAAACGGGCTGGATTTGCTCAAGGAGATTCGGAACACGCCAGAATTGAGTTCGACTCCGGTAATCTTTTTGACAGGGCGATCGGGAATGGAAGCTCGGATCGAAAGTTTGGATGCTGGTGCTGACGATTATATTGCCAAGCCTTTTGACGAGAGGGAACTGCTAGCGAGGGTGAGAAATTTGCTCAGAACCCACGCAGCCGAACAGCAGTTGACGGCGCTCAACCGCCAGTTGCAGCAGCAAAAACGGCAGTTGGAAACGGTGAATCGAGCCTTGCAGTATTTGGCAACTTACGACAGTTTGACTGAGGTGAGAAACCGCCGCTGTTTTAATGAATATCTCGATACGGAATGGCGGCGTTTGGCGAGGGAAGAAGCACCGCTATCTTTGATTATGTGCGATATCGATTATTTCAAACTTTATAACGACACTTACGGCCACCAAGCGGGTGATGAGTGTTTGCGGCAAGTGGCGCAGGTTCTCCAGAAATCGGTAAAGCGATCGGCTGATTTAGTAGCGCGTTACGGTGGAGAAGAATTTGCCATAGTTTTGCCCAATACGGATATTCAGGGTGCGGCTTGCGTGGCCGATAAAATCGCGCAACAGGTGCGGGATTTGCGGATACTTCACGCCAAGTCTGGTGTCAGCGAATACGTGACGCTGAGTTTGGGTGTCGCTTGCTGCATTCCGGCGCCGATGTCGCAGCCGGGGACGTTAATTGCGATCGCCGATGAGTCGCTTTATCGGGCGAAAGAGGCTGGGCGCGATCGGGTTTCGGTTGCAGCATTTGAAGGATAATAGTCATTTGTCAATAGTCATTTGTCAATAGTCATTTGTCAATAGTCATTTGTCAATCGCAATTATATTGTAGTGCGAGGGTCTCGATCGCGATCGGCAATTACGATGAGGATTCGCGATCGGCCAGGGCGAAAAATATTATTCCCATGCAAGCAGAAACGATACGATCGCAGTTTGACAAAAACTTCTCATTTTCGCAACAAATGTAGTATAAGGTTGTGATAGAAAAGCTCGCTCGACACTACCAGTCCCAAACGCATCAACAGGCCTAGAAACCGGGTTTTTATCGATATCAAAGGCTGTCATCGAGTATTTTCGTAAAAAACCCGGTTTCTGACTACCCGTGCGTTCAAGACTAATCAGCAAATAAAAATTAGAAAAAACCTATGCAACCCATCCGACAAGGCGACGTAATTCTCACCCCCGTACCGCAAATCGCAGGAGAAAAAAAATCTCACCTCACCCTCGCCGAAGGTGAAGTCACGGGACATTCTCACCGGATTGTTGAGGGACAAGCCGAACTGTACGAAAAAGACGGTACTCTGTACTTGCGGGTGCTTTCGCCGACAGCTTTATTGAGTCACGAAGAGCACCACGCGATCGCCATTCCTGAAGGTAATTGGATGGTGCGAATTCAGCGGGAATACGAGCCCCAAGGTTGGCGGTATGTCTCAGACTAAGGTTAAAAAACTCACGCCAGCACAAGAAGCTCAGATTCGGGTTTATCGCGAAAAGTGGAGAGTGTTCGCGCTTTCCACTGGCCCTCCGCGTGCGATCGCACGCGGAGGAAATGATTAAAGTGGGTTATTGTGCGATCGGCGATCGCAGCATTGGATGTCATTTTGGGCGATCGCCTTTGTCAAGAATTAGCAGCCACTGAATTATACGAAATCAGGGTGATTTATCCCCGTTATTCAGTTGTAGGGAATCCTACCCAAATCCCAGAAACCGGGTTTCTTCCAAAATGTCTCGTACTGAACCCAAATTTGCAGAGAAACCCGGTTTCTTGCCACCCAACAAATAAAATTACAGCGCAAATCCGGGATAATTAACCGCAATTTTCCGACTCCAAATTCCCTTCGTTCACCCGTGCGAGTCATAAAGTAGTATCATCTCCTCCTAATTTACAACAATTTTATGTCAGAACAACAACCAAAACCATCGATAACTTTCAGCAGCTTTGCCGACTGGTGCTTGCACAAAGACAGCCTTTGTGAAGCAGCAAGAAATACACTTGAGGTGCTGTTAAATAAAGCTGGCATTTCTGACATTTATGAAGCGAACCAGATACTGTCAAGTAGGAATTATCTGAATCTGAGCGAAAATCAAATATCAGACATCACACCTTTGCAATCTCTGACTCATTTGACTTCTCTGAATCTGTACAATAATAAAATATCAGACATCACACGCCTGCAATCTTTGACTCATTTGACTGATCTGTATCTGAGCGGCAATAAAATATCAGACATCACCGAAAAACGAGCGGGAAGCCCCGGGCTAACGACAAGGGGAGGAACGCGGCTGCGGTTTCAACCGCCTTCTTGATTTCTGGGATTGGTTTTGGGTCAGCATATTTTAATCTTAAATCAACCACAATATGCTACCATAAATCAAGGAGTAAAACAGAATGTATGGATGCCAGCAAAATTTAATTAATCCCGACAAAGACTTAAAAGCCGTCCTAGATTTTTTGTGCAGTGAAGCCTCAAAGTTAATAAATTGTGGGATTTACTATGCCCGACAACTCTTCTTCAAAACCGGAAGGATACCGACTAGAGGCAAGTTACATAAAGTTCTAGGAACTGAAAATAAAAACATTCATTACAAAGCTTTCTATTCGGATACCGCACAACAAATATTGACGAGCGTCGCTGAGTCTTTCAACTCCTATTTAGGCTTGCTGACTGGATTCAAAGAAGGGACAGTGGCGCAATGCCCAAGACTTCCTGGATACAGACAAGGCGGATTAGCCTTGGTTACATTTACAGGTAGATCGGTTAAATTAAAAAATGGAATGTTACGATTTCCATTAGGAAACAAGGTCAAAGCTTGGTTTGGAATTGATTCGTTCTGTTTGCCGATGCCATCTAACTTAGAGCATTCTGCTATTCGGGAATACAGGATATTGCCGAAAAACGGGTGTTTTTATCTAGAATTAGTTTGCCGAAAAGCAACTATCCAATCTGAGGTAAATGTTGACTCTGTGTTGATGATCGATCATGGGATGGACAACTGGATAACTTGCGTTAGCAATACTGGAACTTCATTCATCGTAGACGGAAAGCATCTCAAGTCTATCAACCAAGGCTATAATAAGCGAGTTGCAGCCTTGATGTCTGGAAAAGACAACGGATTCTGGTCTAAAAGACTGGAACGGCTAACCGAAAGCAGAAATAGAACAATGCGGGACGCAGTTAATAAAGCTGCTCGTAAAGTCATCAATCATTGTGTATCCTCCAAGATTGGTACAGTCATATTTGGCTGGAACAAAAATCAGAAATATTCGATAAATCTCGGTACAAAGACGAATCAAAAATTTGTGCAAATTCCCACGGGTCGGTTAAAAGAGAGAATTGCTCAACTGTGCAAACAGTACGGAATAAAATTCGTCGATACTGAAGAATCCTATACCTCAAAAAGTTCTTTTCTAGATGGCGATGAACTGCCTACATTCGGCGAAAAACCCGAAGGGTGGAAAGCTTCTGGAAGCAGAATTAAGCGTGGATTATATCGGACTGCGAAAGGATGGCTAATTAATGCAGACTGCAATGGGTGTGCAAATATTGGTCGAAAAGTAGCAACAATACTTGGATTGGATCTAAGTGGAGTTGGTAGAGGTGATTTGTCAGCACCTGTAAGACTCAAATTATGGTCTTATGAATCCCCGTCTATGACTCGGGCTGGGGAGATGTCAAACCCCTGCAATCTCTAACTAATTTGAATGTTCTGGATCTAAACCTTACACCTGAACAGATGGCTGTCATCGAAGAAGCGTATCATCATTATTCGTGGGAAACTCTCGGCAACTCTACCGAATCAATAAATCGTCATCAAGCCACAGTGGCAGTTGAAGTCGCCTATTTATGCCTTGGTTTAGAAGCCCCTGAAATAACTTTTTACAGTAGTCCTAAGAAAGCATTAGCAGAATTAGCAATGCTGAAGAGGGCGAATGAAACTAAGTTGATCTATCGACTTAAAAAACTGGTACAAGATGCGCTGCACCCCTTGTCCTTACTGACAGGATGGCAGAGGGGATCTAGCGAGTTAATTAGATGGGAGTCACAGTTAGAAGCACAATTGATTGTAGAAATTTCTGACTATTACAGGACATACTTAAGTCCAAGATACATTGTTATGGATCTCCCTCTTGCTGAATTATGGGTTTCTGCCTTTAGCATTCCGATCGCTCCAGAGGCACAGAAACTTTTTGAATGTCTGAAACAAATTGTAGCAAAATGCGGCTGGATTTTTCCCTTGGATGATATCTGCATTGTGTGCGATCGCCCTTCTGCGCTTCGCCTAGACAGCGAATACCGCCTCCACGCAGAAGGGGAAGCTGCACTGGAATTTGCCGATGGTTACAAAATCTATTCCTATCATGGCGTAACATTACCCGAAAAATACGGACAAATTCACCCGGATAGGTGGGAATCTACCTGGATTTTAGAGGAAAAGAATGCTGAATTAAGACGAGTATTAATTCAGGGAATTGGTTATGATAAAATTTGCTGCGAATTGCAAGCAGCAGAATTAGATTCTTGGCAAGAATACACTCTACTACAAATCGATAATGCGGATGTTGAGCCAATTTATCTGTTAAAAATGACTTGTCCGAGCACGGGATTCATTCATGCCCTGCGAGTGCCTCCTAATATGACATCCGCCCGCGAGGCAATTCGCTGGGTAAACTGGGACATTGACGCAGACGAGTTTTCCGTGCAAACTTGAGTAATTCTAATTTAAAAACGTATTGCTACCATCATCAATCTTAGGCCAATTGTTAAAAGCCGAACCTCGCGCCGGACACGGCAGTGCCGTTTCCCTACAGAAACTGCTATCTTGGCAAAAATCTTAATCCATAAAACTCTAATCAACATTCGCCCTGTGCCAGTTAAAATGGTGGAATGCCCAAACCATCAATTTAGCAAAAACTGTTAATAACATAAGAAAGAAGCCCACCTTCAGTCAAAGGTGGGCTAAATTCATGCCAGCTTACCGACAGCTAGGCAATCGGGTCTCTTAGCCGATTGACGTAAAAGTTGAAAAAAAGATCCGAATTTTCCGGAAAAACTTATTCCCAACAATTAAGCTCCAGTTTACCCGATCGCACCAGCGACATCTCGCCCGCAGTGAGGTTGTCCTGAATTTGGGGAAATACTGGGGCTTTATTTTGGCCAGCAATCCCCAATCTCAAAGGGTTTAAGCGTCGTGATCGTGAGCAAAGCGGCGGAAGAGGAAGTCTAGGGCGTAGTTCCGCAAGTTGTAATATTCGGGATCTTCCATCATTTGTACCCGATCGCGCGGACGGGGGAAAGGAATCTCTAAAACCTCGCCAATTGTCGCTGACGGGCCGTTGGTCATCATCACGAGTCGATCGGCTAAAAACAGCGCTTCGTCAATATCGTGAGTAATCATCAACACTGTACAGCGGTGATCGTTCCAGATTTTCAGCAACTCTTCCTGCAATTCTTCCTTGGTAATTGCGTCAAGAGCACCGAAAGGTTCGTCCAAAATCAGCACTTGCGGGCGAATTGCTAAGGCGCGGGCGATGGACACCCGTTGCTTCATACCGCCGGAAATTTGTGGTGGTCTTTTATCAGCAGCTTCAGTCAATCCCACCATCGCCAAATGCTCGTTGACGATCGCATTTTTTTCGACCTTCGACTTCTCTGGAAATACAGCGTTAACGGCAATGTACACATTCTCAAACACTGTGCGCCAAGGAAGTAAAGCATAACCTTGAAACACTACCATGCGATCGGGGCCCGGCTTCTCGATCCGCTTCCCGTTAATCGAGACAGTACCCTCGCTGGGATGGCTAAAACCCGATACCATATTTAACAGTGTTGACTTACCACAGCCGGAGTGTCCGATCAGAGTAATAAATTCTCCCTCAGCTACGGTTAAGTTAACGTTTTCTAATGCTCTGTAACCGTTTGGATATACTTTATAAACATTGTCCATCACCAAAAAAGGCTGCCGGCGATCCTGCGGTTGCTGGATCTGGGTTTTGGTGTTCGTCTGGTTGACAGCAGTATTAATCATGGTTTCAGAAGCCGTTAGTAGGTGATTAGCGATAGCAAATAATCGAGTTTTGAATCGTGAGCTGCGAGTTGAGACTGTAGATTTGCGAGTTCCCTGTATATTTTGAGTATTGAGTTTAAATTGCAAGACCTGTGCATCAGTTATATAATTGTGCCGCTTCGGGTTCAACTATGCAATCAATCGCTTTGATTTCTGATTTTTCTTGTCTGAGTTCTGAAGTTGATAAGTTTCAGACGCGAGCGATCGAGAATTCAGCAATTTTTTCACCTGTCGATACTTCAAAACTCGCAGATCACCATTACACATCATCGCCGGTGGAAAAAATTCCACCGGCTGGCCGGACAAAAACAGATCCTAAGCAGCTCTACGGCCAGAATCAAGTATCACTTCAGCCATCGTGTAATCGCGTTTAATCGCTAGATTGTTGAGATAGCCGATCGGATCTTCAGCATTAAACACCGAGCCATCAAACAAACGGAGAGAACCCCGAGTGTAAGTAATATCAGACATTCCGAGCTCGCGCGCCGCCGTACTGAAGGGGCCGACTCGCACTACCCGTTCGAGAATTTCTACCCAGTTGCGAGGGAAGACAGTATCGCCCCAGCGCGCCATCTGCACCATGTGCCATAACTGTTCGGTACGGCTTGGGCGGTTCACCCCATCTCCGGCGAACAAGTGGTGGGCGTATTCGCGCATCGGAGTATCCAGATTGCAAGCAGTAGATTTCGGATCGCCAATTTGGATGAAACTCTTGTCAGTAGCGACGTACTCGCGTCCCGCCACAATTTCGGAAACTTCTTCGGCGTGGGCCGGATCGCTGCAATAGTGGCAAGCTTCCAGCAAAGCTTTCACCAGAGCAATGTGAGTGTTGGGGTAAGCATTCGCCCAGTCTTCTCGAACTCCCAGAATTTTTGCCGGGTGTCCTGGCCATAGTTCCAAATCCGTAGCCACGGTAAAGCCGACTCCTTCCATCGCCGCGCGCAAGTTCCAAGGTTCGCCGACGCAGAAACCGTCAATCGTCCCACCTTGCAAGTCTACAATCATCTGGGCTGGAGGGATGTTTTTGAGCAACACATCGTGATCGGGGTCAATTCCGCCGGAAGCCAGCCAGTAGCGCAGCAGCAGGTTGTGCATCGATGAAGGGTGAACGATTCCCATGCGGTGAGTTTGCGCGGGGGTTCTACGCAGCATTTCTTTGAAATCTGCCAGAGTGTAAATCCCTTGGTCGTAAAAGCGACGAGCCAGGGTAATTCCGTTGCCGTTGCGGCTCATGGTGAGGGCTGTAACGGTTGGTATGGGCTTCTCTTTGTGGCCTCCCAAGCTCAACCACGCTGCCATCCCAGAGGGCATTTGCGCTGCGTCTAAGTATCCTGCTGCGATGCCGTCTACGATGCCGCGCCAGCTTGTTTCGCGCACGAGGTGGACTTCATCGAGTCCGTGTTTGGCAAATAAGCCTTTTTCTTTGGCGATCGCGAGGGGAGCACAGGCGGCCAGGGGGATAAAGCCGAGTTCCAGGTTGACTTTTTCTAGGCCGTGGCGGGCGATCGCAGGTACTTTCCGCGCCCGCAGTTTTTTCACCCGTTTCTGCTGGTTGAGGAAGTAAATCATTTCGCTTCGCAGGGCATAGTAGCTGGGGTGCGAGACTACTTCCATCCGTACCCGGGGGCGGGGGATGTCTACTTCGAGGATGCCGCCAATATTCGATTCTGGGCCGTTGGTGAGCATGACGATGCGATCGCTCAGCAGCACTGCTTCGTCTACGTCGTGCGTTACCATCAGGGCGCTAATTTCGTACTCTTGGCAAATTTCCATCAACTTTTCTTGCAAGTTGCCGCGAGTCAAAGCATCTAGGGCGCCGAATGGTTCGTCTAAGAGTAAGAGTTTGGGACGCAGGGCTAGGGCACGGGCGATCGCCACACGCTGTTTTTGTCCGCCAGAGAGGAGTGCGGGTTGCTTCTCGGAGTGGGGCCCCAAGCCCACCATGTCGATGTGTTTTTGGATGATGTCGAGGCGTTCGGCTTTGGCTAAGCCGCTCATTACTGAGTCTACGGCGAGGGTAATGTTTTCTCTGACTGTCCGCCAAGGTAGCAGCGAATAGTTTTGGAATACTACCATGCGATCGGGCCCGGGCTGAGTAATTCTCTGTCCGTCGATCGTCACCAATCCTGCTGTAGGCAGATCCAAACCTGCCACCATATTGAGTAGAGTAGATTTACCGCAGCCGGAGTGTCCGACTAAGGAGATAAACTCTCCTTTTTTAATTTCTAAATCGATACCTTTGAGGGCTACGTAGGTGCCGCCGCCTGATAAATTAAATGTTTTCCCGACTTGTTCTACCGCAATCAAAACTGACATGGTTTTCTTGCCTTTTTTGTATGTTTGTCCTTGATTTTTTGATTAGTGCTTGTTGACTGTTGACTGTTGACTGTTAGCTGTTAGCTGTTAGCTGTTAGCTGTTAGCTGTTAGCTGTTAGCTGTTAGCTGTTAGCTGTTAGCTGTTAGCTGTTAGCTGTTAGCTGTTAGCTGTTAGCTGTTAGCTGTTAGCTGTTATATTATGCCGATCGCCCAACTACAATAACAATATTGGTTCGATCGTTCGGACTTCAGTCCTCTTAAAATACTGAAGACTGAAGTCCGAACGATCGAAACACATCGCAGTTATTCTACCAAACTCTATCTTGGCTTTCAACGGTCAACTAACAACGGTCAACGGTCAACTGCTTTCCTGTCAACTGTCAACTGCCAACTGCTTTCCTGTCAACTGTCAACTGCTTTCCTGTCAACTGTTAGTTATTTGCCTTGAGATGGAGCAATTTTTTGCTGCAACCACGCCATCAGGCGATCGAGCATCAAACCAACAGCCCCAATGTAGAACACCGCTAAGAGAATTTCACTGATGTAGTTTTGTTGGTAAGCATTCCAAATAAAGAAGCCAATACCAGTAATCCCCGACATCACAATTTCCGCTGCAATAATCGCCAGCCAAGCCAAACCGATCGCAATTCTCAATCCAGTAAAGATATAAGGAAGCGCCGAAGGAAACAAGATATTGATGTAATATTCCTTCTGAGTCAGTTGCAGCACTTTCGCTACGTTATTGTAATCGTCAGGAATTTGACGGACACCTTCAGCCGTGTTGATCAAAATCGGCCAAACTGAAGTCACAAAAATCACGAACAAAGCAGCAGGTTCGTTTTGTTGCAATGCAGCCAAGGCAATAGGTACCCAAGCCAGAGGCGCCACCATCCGCAAAAACTGAAAAATCGGGTCTAAAGCCTTGTTCAAGAACGGATTCGTACCTACCAGAACCCCCACGCTAATACCCACAGCCGCCGCCATAGTGTAGCCCTTAGCCACCCGTTCCAAACTCGCCAAAGTTTGCCAAAACAAGCCGACTCCGTAGGTTTTGGAGTTCATGAAAGGATACAGCAACAAAATCCTTGTCCGTTCATCCGTCCAAACGCTAGTGGGAGGTGGCAACTTGATGATTCCAGTACCCGACAGGAATTGCCAAATGAACAGAAACCCCAACAGTCCTAAAATTGGTGGCAATATATTTGAGGAATTCTTCTTCCAAAACTCCCCAAATACTCCTTGGATATCGACTCCGCCTCTCCGATTTGTGCTGACAGCCATCTTGCTAATCTCCTAATGTTTCTGCTGTTTTTTCCTAGACTAAGTTATGGGAAGCTTTTACCCATCACGCTTTTTTGATTGCCAAGCTCTTGAGGTAATCTTCTGGTTTGTCGGGGTTAAACTCTTTACCATCAAAGAACTTCTCAACACCGCGAGTCGATTTCGCCGGAATATCAGCATCAGGAACTCCGGCTAATTTAGCCGCTGCTTTCCACAAATCTCCTCGGTTGACTTTCTCGATGATTGCCTTAGAATCTGCCAAGGTTTTTGTGGGCAAGAAACCCCAGCGGACGCTTTCGGTTAAGAACCACAAATCATGGCTCTTGTAAGGATAGGAAACATTACCTACTCCATCATTCCAGTAGAGCGTACTCATTTTGAAATCATTGATGTCTGGTTTCCCGTCGCCCATCAGATACTTGCCTTGGTAAGGAGGAAGCAAAACTTCCTGCTTTACGTCAAAGAAGTTTTTACCAGATACAATCGATACCAATTCGGCCCGATTTTCAGGTTTGTCGCACCACTGCTGTGCTTCAATTATTCCTGCTAACAGGGCTTCGGTAGCTTTCGGATGTTTGTCTACCCAGTCGCCGCGAATTGCTAGGTATTCTTCTGGATGTCCTTTCCAGATTTCGGCAGTTAAAGCCGACAAAAAACCGATTTTTTCTTTGACAATTCGCAGGGGCCAAGGGTCGCCTGTACTGAAAGCGTCCATGCTGCCGGTTTTCATGTTGGCCACAGTTTGAGCCGCCGGTACTGTCAGCAACTCAACATCTACGTCGGGATTGATGCCGTTAGCTGCTAGCCAGTAGCGAATCCATAAATCTTGGTTGGCTTTGGGAAAGGTGTAGGCTGCTTTGAAGGGCGTGTTTGCTTTCTTCAGTCCCAGAATGTAATCTTGGGCGGATTTTTCTAGTTTGAGTCCGAGCCCTTTACCTTCGTGTTTGGAGGCGATCGCAATTCCATTTCCCTGAGTGTTTAGCTGTAACAGCACGTACATCGGGATTTGGACGCTGTTTTTGGTGATCAGGCCTTTGCTAATCAAGTAGGGCATCGGCATTTGCCACTGGCCGCCGTCAATACCGCCGCCTGCGGAACCGATTTCTACGTTGTCTCGGGCTGAGCCCCAGTTGGCTTGTTTGGCGACTTTGACATCTACCATGCCGTATTTGGCAAAGAAGCCTTTTTCTTGGGCAATAATTAATGGTGCTGATTCGACGATCGGGATATATCCCAATGTAATCTTTGTACTTTCGATCCCTTCTACTCTTTTCTCATTAGCCACAGCAACTGCTGATGTGGCAACAGGCGCTCCTCCGCCAGCACCTGCGCCACCATCAGCAGTTCCACCGGGTTCGGGGGGATTGCCCAAACAACCTTTGAGTAGTATGGAACTGACGGCAGATGCACCTGCTGTAACGATAAATTTGCGCCGGGAAAAATTTTCTGAAAATTTTGTCATAGCCTAGCCTCGCTCCAATACATAATCTTCTGTAACGACATCACTGAAGTTTATCAAAGCACTTTTTTGCTGTTCGCTAATTGGGCTTAGGGAACTCTTTTAAGCGCAGGTTAGCAGGAGGGAGCAAAAAACTTATTGTTACCATAAGCTTTTATGATATCCCTGCTGATTTGACTCTTTTGATTAACTCAATATTGCGATCGGCCAAGTTATGTTAACTCGCCCAAAGCGAGTACCACATTTTCTTGACTTGATTATTCAGTTTACCGTACTCTTGGTGTAATTATAAAACAAATATTAAATTTAAATGATAAGTATATGTTGTAGGATGTTGCGTTTTATTAAGTAGTCCTTGGTGTTGCCGGATGGTGTCACCCGGCAGACCGTATTTACCCAAAAGCTTGCAGTGTAAGCTTTTAGGCAGTTTGCTGCTGCGTGCATTCTCATTGTTGTCAATGATTTTCCGCATCTCATACTTTTGGTGTATTGACTATGTTTTCAAGAAATGTTATAAGCCCAGTTGAGTATCTGCCGAGCGAGCGATCGCCCGTGGAGGTGGCGCGCTTATATGAGAAAAAAATGAGACAAAAAATGAAGTTTTGAGTATAAAGCTGAGAGACAGACTCCCTGCAAAAAATTCAAAAGCGGATGAAAGTAGCGGATGTAACGGATGTTAAGAAGAAGGCAGTTCGGCAGCGGATGTTGTAGCGGATGTAACGGATGTTAAGAAGAAGCAAGAAGGAAGAACGACCATAATCAGATTGGTTTGTAGTGAGGACTTTAGTCCGCATAAAGAAGGACTAAAGTCCTCACTACGAACCTTTTATTAATGCCGAATCAGATTCGTTCGTAGTGAGAACTTTAGTCCGCATGAAGAAGGACTAAAGTCCTCACTACGAACCTGGAATGTCCGCATAAAGAAGGACTAAAGTCCTCACTACGAACCTTTTATTAATGCCGAATCAGATTCGTTCGTAGTGAGAACTTTAGTCCGCATGAAGAAGGACTAAAGTCCTCTCTACGAACCTGGAATGTCCGCATAAAGAAGGACTAAAGTCCTCACTACGAACCTTTTATTAATGCCGAATCAGATTCGTTCGTAGTGAGAACTTTAGTCCGCATGAAGAAGGACTAAAGTCCTCTCTACGAACCTTTTATTAATGCCGAATCAGATTAGTTGGGCGGATCGAAACGGTTGACAGAAAGGGCAACACCGATCATCGGTAGCGCGACGCCAAAGCAAATCAGCCACTGATCTAGGTTCATCGGAGCCGTCTCGAAGATACGATTGATAAACGGAGAATTAGTAAATATTACCTGCAACAGCATCGCGATGACAATGCCGACACCGAGGGCGGGAGCTCCGCTAACTTCTTGCTTTGAGCCGCTAAATTTAGCCATCAAAGAAGGCAACAACTGGCTGAGACTCAATAGGTAAAAAATTCTTCCCATTACCAAAGCTTGAATTGCCATTGTCCGGGCTAGTGGCAAAGTTCCCCAATCCGATTGGCGCACCCATTCAAACATTCCGAAAATTATTGTCCAGTTGTACAGAGAAATTGCCAAGATCCGTTTGATCCGACTTTCAGTCAGGAAAGGTTCGTTAACCGGTCGCGGCTGCTGTTGCATCACCCCCGGAGACTTGGGCTCGAAAGCGAGCGGCACTGTCATGGTGATTGAGTTGAGCATATTCAACCAGAGGATTTGTAGGGACAAAATTGGTAATTCTCGCCCGAGAAGGGTGCTGAGCAAAATTGTCATTGATTCTCCGCCGTTGACTGGGAGAATGAAGCTGATGGATTTGAGTAGGTTTTTGTAAACAGATCGCCCTTCTTCTACCGCAGCCTCGATCGACGCAAAGTTATCATCGGTCAAAATCATGTCGGCGGCTTCCTTAGAAACCTCTGTACCGCTACCCATCGCGATGCCGATATCCGCTTGTTTGAGGGCGGGGGCGTCGTTAACGCCGTCTCCTGTCATTGCTACTATTTCGCCTTTTTGCTGTAGGGCTTCTACGAGGCGGAGTTTTTGTTCTGGGGCGACTCGGGCAAAAACTGAGCCGGCTTCTACGGCTTCGGCGAGGGTGTTTTTGTCCATTTCGGCGAGTTGGGCGCCGGTGTAGGCTACAAGTTCTCTGTGGTGTTTGGTTTTGCGGAATCCCATCCGGCGGGCGATCGCAGTGGCGGTAGCGATGTGATCGCCGGTAATCATTTTAACTTGGATGCCGGCGGTTTGACAGGCTTGGACGGCGGCGATCGCAGAGGCGCGCGGCGGATCGATCATTCCTTGGAGTCCCAAGAAAATTAGCCCTGATTCTACATCGGAGTGAGCAACAGAGTTCTGTTCATCGGGAACGACTTTTTTAGCCAAAGCTAGGACGCGCAAGCCTTGACCGGCCATTGTATCGACTTGGTGATGAATTTGTTCGCGATCGACTTCTGTCGAATTTCCTTGAGTATCGAGACTGGAACCGCAGCGAGTCAGAATAGATTCGACGGAACCTTTGACATACAAAATTTTGTTGCTTGTCGGGGTTTTGTGCAGCGTCGCCATGTATTGAAACTGAGATTCAAAGGGAATTGAATCGATCCGCGGCATGGATTTTTCTAAGACTTGCTGGGTGAGTTCTGCTTTTTTACCTGCTGCAATTAAAGCTCCTTCTGTCGGATCGCCGACGACTATCCAATCATTATCTTTGAATTCGAGGTGAGAGTCGTTGCAAATTAGTCCGGCTTGCAAACATTCTTGCAAAGTAGGGGCTTGACTAACTGTAATTGGTAGTTGGTTGAGTTGAATTTCGCCTTCGGGGCTGTATCCCGTACCTGTAACTGAGTAGGATTTGCCACCAGAATAGATTTCTTGGACTGTCATCTGGTTTTCTGTCAAAGTTCCGGTTTTGTCGGAACAGATGACTGTGGCGCCACCTAGGGTTTCTACGGCGGGGAGTTTGCGGACGATCGCGTGTTTGGCGGCCATTCGGGAAACGCCGACGGCTAGGGTGACGGTGATGACGGCGGGAAGTCCTTCGGGAATTGCGCCGACGATGAGGGCGACGGCGGGTTCGACGGCTTCTTTAAAGGCTGAAACTCCGGCTGGAACTGGTTTTCCCAAGCGCACTGCAAAGGTCAGTGTTGCCATTGCTAGGACGAATAAGAGCCAATTTTGACTGAATTGGTTAAATTTGCGGGTGAGGGGTGTGGTGAGGTCGATGTGGCGGTCTAATAGTTGGGAGATTTTGCCGGTTTCGGTGTTGTTGGCGATCGCAATTACGATACCGCTACCTTGGCCGAAGGTGACAAAACTACCGGCATAGGCCATGTTATCGCGTTCTGCGAGGGGAGTTTCTTGCGGCAAAACTAAGTCTCCCGCCTGTCCGAGTTCTTTTTCGACAGCAACGGATTCGCCTGTAAGTCCCGATTCATCAATTTGTAAGTCGCGCACTTTCACTAAGCGCAAATCGGCGGGCACTTTGTCGCCGGAAGTTAGAGTTACTAAGTCGCCGACAACAAGTTCTTTTGAGGGAACTCTTAATTTTTTGCCACCTCGAATGACTGTAGCTTCGGTGGTGACTGCTTGGGCTAGGGCTTCAATTTTTTTCTCAGCGCCTGCTTCTTGGATGAAACTAATAGTAGCGTTGGTGGTTGTGACTCCCCAAATGACGCTGGCGTTGAGCCATTCTCCGATTACTGCTTTGATTAAACCTGCACTCAGCAAGATAATTAGCAAAGGTTGGTTGAATTGCAGGATGAATTTTAACCAAGCTGGTTTTCCGGCTTTGACTGTTAGTTCGTTTGACCCAAATTGCTGTTGGCGGCTGGCTGCTTCTGCTGGATCTAAACCGTTTTCCAGATTGGTTTCTAACGTAGTTGCAACTTTGGATCTTTCTAGGTAGTGCCAATATTGCTCTGCTACGTCTACATCGTTGGCGGCTTTTGCTGGCATGATTTTTCCTATTTTTTGCTGTGGTGAGATTTGATCGAGCTTTGATCGGCGCGTTCAAGACTATTCATCGCTCGTTTGAGCGTGAATTTTTTGAAAGACTTGGAGGTTGGTTAATGGCTTTAACGCAGGGCTATTTCATTGTCGAAAAAACGAGGGTTTTGTAGGGGTAGTGCCCCCGTGCCTACCCCCCCACCGAAGAGTTATCGGTCATTTCAGGGATCGGGGCAACCACGGGGGGATTGCCCCTACAAAGAATGAAATAGCCCAGGGCTTTAACGGGCTGTGCTTTAGATATATCTTACAACATATTTTTCTGTTTGTTGCTATTTTTGGGCTTTTTTCGGTACTAAATATTATTTTTTTGAAAGTTTCGATAAGAGGTAAAAAAAGATACTTGACTTCTTGACATTTGGTAAATCTTAGGTTGCTTAAACACCCAGGAACACGACATGGATGTGAACGGGGATGCTAAAATATAATTTAAATATCTCTTGCTTGTCTTGTTTATTTTGCAGTTTCCTGCTGTGCTATTTTCCAACTCTGGGACTTTCCCGCAGTCGATCGCGCGCGTGTTAAAACCTAGGTTAAACAACAAAATTTTGAGCTCATGGAAATAGTGGTAACGCTGCTGCTGGGTTCGGCGCTGTTTATCTGGGGAATGCGGTTGGGAAGGGCGTTAGTGCGATCGGGTGTGACGGCTAAGGATCTGTTTAAGGGCCGAAATTCGATCGCGCTGCTGTTTTTGGGTTTCTACTTTGGGTTGCTGCTGCTGGCGTTAAATCTGCCTCAAATGCCTGTTTTGCCGATCGAGTGGCGCGTGCACGGGATGCGAGTTACTTGGACTCTGCTGCGGGTGATGCTGATGGGAGTCTGCGGGATTGGGTTTAGCATAAGTTGGCTGACGGCGCGATCGCAAGTAATCGCAGTAATCTTAATTTGCTTGCTGGGATTGGGCGGATTTACGGGCGCTGAAGCCTATTTTCTAGCGCCAATTTACGCTGATTTAATCGATAATTTGCAACCAAACCGTGTGTTTCGGCAAAGTTCTAGCAGTAGTTGTGCGCCGGCGGCGCTAGCAACTGTATTGAGGCGTTGGGGAATGGATGCGACGGAATCGAGTGTGGCGCGTTTGGCGGGTACGAGTCGTTTGGGTACTTCGATGCCACAATTGATTGTAGCAGCGAGGGCTTTGGGTGTCAGTGCGGTGGAAGTGCGGCCGACTTGGGAACAAATCCAGCAAATCAATCGCCCCGGAATATTGGCGGTTTTGCTGCTTGGTGGGGGGAGAAAGCTGCCCCACGCGGTGGCTTTGCTGGCGATGAATGACAGTGTAGCTGTTATTGGAGACCCGGCGTGGGGGAGGATTTTTTATTTAGACAGGCCAACTTTTGCGAAGATGTGGCGGGAGGAATACTTGCCGATTTTTCGATCGACAGATATCTTGTTGAGTGACAAACAGGCGATCGATTATTTGAGTAAATTAGGATATAAAAGTGGCGATTTAAAAGCAGATATCGAGCGCTTTCAAGCTGATAAAAAAATGAAAGTTAGCGGCAAGTTAGATCGAATGACTGAATTAATGTTGAGCGGTCAATTTTTGGAGGGCGTGCCGAGATTGGATGGCAAATAGTTAGCCGTAGGGTGCGTCGCCCTCGACAATCTCCAAATCAAAATCGACAATCTCCTAGCGACGCACCTCAACCATTACAGTTAGCCGTAGGGTGCGTCGCCCTCGACAATCTCCCAATCAAAATCGACAATCGAGAGAGCGACGCACCTCAACCATTGCGGACTGAATAAACAAATCAAACAATACGGCTGTAGATTGGCAATATTCACAGCGTTCAAAAGCTCTTTGAGTAATATTATGTCCGATCGAAACCAGTGGGTTAACTATTCGCAGCGGAGGTGAAAATGTTTCAGTGTCATGTTTGCAGTTCCACAGAGGCACAAGAAAATCTGGTTGATGAAGTGTTTCGAGTTAATGGTAAACTGTTTGTTGTCGAGAAAATTCCAGCTACGGTTTGTTCGCGCTGCGGTGAAGTAACTTTTAGTATGGAGAGGGCCGAAAGAGTCCGCAAAATGGTAAATGGAGATAGCAAACCTGTCGAAGTGGATGTTTTTGCTTATTGACGGGCGATCGGAACCTTAATCGCGTGGAATTATAGTAAAATTATAGTTCAATACGCTTGGGTTAACGCTTTTGTGTCATTGCGAGCGATCGAGCGAAGCAATCGCAGAGACTATGACAGTTCTCGATTAACTGATGCGCGCACAGAGAAGTTAGCTTCTTAACTGAACCGTATTGAATTATAGTTAGTAGTACGATCGGCTAAAAAGGAAGGATTAAGCTGTGCAACTAGAAGAATACTTCAACTTTCTAGCACCTGATGACATTCGCTTGAAAGATTCGCGAATTGGAATTGAAACTATCCTGTACGAGTACATTTATCGTGCTCGAACCCCAGAGGAAATTGCCAATATTTACACTTCACTGAGTCTCGAACAAGTTTATGCCACCATTCTGTATTATCTTCACCACAAAGAAGCTGTTAGCAATTACATCGCTGACTGGTTGGAATGGGGACGCAGAATGCGAGAGGAACAGCAGCGAAACCCGTCGCCTGCGGTGCGGAAACTGATGCAGTTAAAGGCAGAAAGTAAGAAGGCGAAAGATGCTCAAATATCTCATGGATGAAAACGTTAATCCCGTTTATATTAACCAACTGCGGCGGCGGGAATCAGATTTGATAATTCGGGCTGTGGGAGAACCCGATACTCCTGGCAAAGGTACGTTAGATCCAGAAATCCTAATATGGTGTGAAGTGCATAACTTTGTGCTGCTGACTAATAACCGCAAGTCAATGCCGGTACACTTGGCGGATCACATTGCTCAAGGTTGCCACATACCCGGTATTTTTATCTTCAACCCCGATATGGGTATTGGGGAGACACTGGACGAGTTGATTGTGATTGCTGGAGGTTCTTTTGATGGGGAATATCAAGACCAAATTATTCACTTGCCAATTCCTTGAATTAGCATTGAATTGCTGAATGGGCTCTTGCTTTAAGTAAAATCATCAGATGTTCCAACTGCTCGTAAACATCTAACTCTGCTATCTCCATTGGAGTTAGTGTCGCTTCGCGGTTTTTGTCAAGCAAATTTTGCAGGCGTGTCTGAGCATTTTGTGAAACCTTAAAACTAACAATGTCTTGGGGAGTTGGAGTCTCGATTAAAAAGTCCAGAACTTCTCGATAAACTGCGGGAATATCGGCGGTATTAGTTTTGGATTCGGGTTGGATAGTTGTTGGCTGTTTAGTGACTTCTAGAAGTTGCCAAAGCAGTTCGGGTAAGCGATTTTGCAAAGGTTCTAGACGTTGAGCCAATTCGTCGGGAATTTGAAGAGTAATTGTTGCCATTTTTTTTAATCACTGACGCTCTGATTGAATCCTAGCACAATAGACGACGGGAATTAGAATTATAATGATTATTAAGAAGATTTTGGGTATTCCTGAAGTATAAATGTCTGTTGGCTACCTTTAAGATTTTGTTTCATCACCCGAAGCAGACGATTCTCCATCGGCTGTGTATCTTGAGTGAAAAAGTCGTGGAGTACCTGCACTTTACCTGCATAATCTCGATCGGCTTTACAAATTATAATTCCTGCGTGATTTGAGGCTGTAGAGTGGAGATTAATGAAATCTTGACGATTTTCTGTAATGACTACACGCCCTGCATTTATTGCGTACATCAAGACTTCATCATCTGGAATTTTTTGATTAGCTTGTCCGGTTTGATAGGATCTCAAGACATCATAACCATGCGATCGCAGTAAATCAACCATTGCGATCGGGAAGTTTTCATTTGAGTAAAACTTTAGCATTTTTAATTACTTATTTTCAGCAAGCCACAGCTCGATTTCTTCTCGATTGCTTTCGTAATAGTTCGTCACCGCTTGCAAATCTTGAAGGGTGAGTCCTGGATAATTGTAGAGAAGTTCGGATTCATTTGCGCCCTGTAGTTGATAAGCAACAATCGTCCAGACGGGAATGCGGGTATCGCGAATTCGCGCTGCACAGCCACAAATTCCTGGAGTTTTTTGAATGGGATGCTGAAGGGTTTGGACGAATTTCAGGGTTGCTGCGAGCAAGTCATCAGGCAGTGTTTCAATGGTTTGGAGAAGTTGTTCTTTGATGGTCATAATCGATCGCCAAAATCTCAAGAGGATATTGTTGCTATTTTTTTTACTTACTGACACTCTGATTGAATCGTAGCACAATAGAAGCGCGATCGCCCTTATTGGAGAAACGCAATTTGCGATCGCCCAGCGCGATCGGGTAAAAGCGCGATCGTACTTCCTGATTTTAGTGGCTTCACCCTACCAATCAGTTGAATTTTGGCTAAATTTTAGTTAGCGTTGTTATCGTTGATGTCTAGATTTTGTATTAAAATATCTGAAGGTAGCGGTACAGTTATTTGTAGGAAAACATCAATTGTTATCTGATTATTCTCAAACTTTATATTGCTTACATTAACTTTACTATCTTCAGATAAACCGTCTGGAATAGGGAATTTAGCAGGTGACTTAGTTTTATATCCAGCTTCCTCAAGCCATTCAGCAATATTTCTCCAGTTACCAATCTTTTCATTACATTTACCAATCAGACCTTTAACATACTTATAGACACTAGCGCAGAGGTCACTTTCAACGCCTTTAGCATCCTTCCCCAGCTTTTCGGCCATTTCACCGGGACTGTAGCCACAAAGTAACCCCCGCAAGTGTAGCTTCTCAACAGGGGTGAGTCGTTTTCCCTTAGCCGAGGCCAAGTCTGTGTAGAGAGTTTCCAAGTCCCAATGCTGGGCGGCTTGGCTGAATTGCTCTGTGGGTGTCATAGGTTGAGGGGGCAAAAATTCCTGATGGAATCCTAACATAATTCCTGATGAATGCTAGACAAAAGCTAAGATTGGTTAACTTATGATAAGTGGAAGAGCCGATCTAGCTGCCATGAGTCAAAATGACGAGGCAGCTAGCTTGAAGTCTTTAATGAATATACTCATTGAGCATTCCTGAATCATTAGTTTTGAGAAGAATTTTATGATTTTCATCATACCGATTATCTTAGGGGCTGCTGCTATAGCGGCTTCCGCTCTTGGCATAGGAGCTGGTATTACAGGTGTTTCAGACATGAACGATGCAAAGAAAATTGGCGAGAGCGCTCAAGAACGCCATGAACGTGCTTGCAATCGTTTGAAAAACGAATGGGAATGCACTCAAGCTCTCGCAGAAGAGTACGGTCAACTGCAACTAGATATCAAAATTCGTACCATTGGGAGATTGGTCAATTTTCTTGAGCGTATTGGTCAGCGTGGTTCTCACGACAAGCAGTTTTTGGGGGGATTAGAAGGCATTTCTATTCAGCAGATCAACGAGTACAAAGCTGCGGCATTAGAAGCAGAACAATTTGTCAAAGGCGGTTTCAAAGCTGCTGGGGCAGCAGTAGCAGCCGGTCAAGGTGCACTTGGCATGATCGGACTGTTTGGGACGGCAAGTACCGGCACTGCGATCGCTGGACTCAGTGGTGCAGCAGCTTGGAATGCGACTCTTGCATGGCTGGGGGGTGGTTCTCTGGCTGCTGGTGGTGGTGGCATGGCAGTCGGTACTCTTGTACTCGGAGGTATTATGGTTGGCCCTGCTTTAGCAGTCGGTGGCTTCATGCTTGCTGGTGAAGGTGAAAAAGCTTTGACAAAAGCACGAGAATATGATGCAAAAGTCAATATAGAAATCACTAAGATTGATGCTTCTAAAGACTTTTTGGAAAGAGTCCAGCGGCAGATCAATGAACTTCGCGGCGTGGTGAATAACTTGAACGCTCGTGCTGTTCAGGGGCTTAACCAACTGGAATCTCAGCCATTCGATCGTAATCGAGATGCAGATGTGCGTAAGTTTCAAAAAGTAGCGCTTCTGGTAAAATCGCTTGCAGACATTATGAAGACCCCTGTCTTGGATAGCGAAGGAAATCTCAACCCTGCGACAGCTAAAATTAAAGCGAAATACGGTACTATTTGAGGCAAGTTGGCATGGTAGTAAAAAATCCTGTAGATGTTGTTGCGCGAGGCATCTCAGCATTCACCAGTCCTGCTGAATGCTTACAGCAAATTGTCTCAGCTTACACCGAGTACAAGAAAGTGGCAGAGGAGGAACACACTAAACGGCGTGAAATTGAGGCATGGGAGAAAACAAGTATCGCTCATATTCAAGCCCAGCGCGATTTTCTGATAGAGTACCTAGATCGTTCATTTGATGAGCGTGCAGAAAATTTTTGCGCTCTTTTTAGCGTAGTGGATTCGGCAATAGCTAGCGGCAATAATGAACAGTTAGCATTAGCCTTACATTCGATTACAGAAATAGCTAAGTCGAGTCCTTTCAAAGAGCTTGCAAACTTAGCATCAGTAAAAGCTGCACTTAACGCTCCAGACCATGAATGGTTTTTTTGATTAACCTTTCTGAGTATGGGTTGCCATTTTACCTATGCCCTTCAATGGAAGAGCGATCGCCCTTAATGTCCAAAAGTGCGATCGCCCATATCTACTAAAAAAAAATCACTATCCTAAAATGAGTTAATGGTACAATCCTAAATCAAATACCATTTAGCAGTAAACCAATTATTTTGAATAATGGCAGAGATACTTCTGAAGACACCCCAGAAGTTATAGAACAGGATATAATAGACCAAACGATAGAAGTAGGAAGTGGTTGTAACTGGACAGGCAGCGGAATAGAACCCCAGTGGGATAATCCAAAATCCATCAAAGCCTACGATCATATCGATCGCCATCACGGCCCAAAACTGAAACCCCTTAATTTTAGAGGCAGAGCAGCATCCAAAAATCAGCCTCAAGGCCAGTGGCTAAATGCTCAAGACTGGGTAAAAGCTGAACAAGTGACACCGAAATATCCCGGTTGTTATATTATAAATTTTAAGCGTTCTATTGGTAAAGTTCACTATCCCGATGGAACAATTATTGAAAATGTTACCCATGCTTTTATTAGAAGGAAACCAGATGGAACATTCAAATCTGCTTATCCCGTCC
This sequence comes from Microcoleus sp. bin38.metabat.b11b12b14.051, assembly GCF_013299165.1. Classification (NCBI taxonomy): domain Bacteria; kingdom Bacillati; phylum Cyanobacteriota; class Cyanophyceae; order Oscillatoriales; family Microcoleaceae; genus Microcoleus; species Microcoleus sp. bin38.metabat.b11b12b14.051. The sequence continues at coordinate 441,871 of NZ_JAAFKD010000001.1, read as the reverse complement.
TCAATAATGCTACGCTGTCCTCATTAAATAAGAGCGATGAAGATGAATAAATATAGCAATTTTACAATCCACCTAGAAGAACCTAATTGCGAAAAATATGCCGATCCACCAGATGACTCATTAGGAGAACTTTCGCATTTTGAACTAGGTCTGAAACTATTTTGTTTTGAATGCGATGGTTTAGTATCAATAGAAATCGGTCAAGAAAAAGTTAAGGTTTTTTTAGACCCCGATATCTGCATGATGCTAGAAGATGAACTTCCCCAAAAAATGAGTGAATTATCACAAGGTAAACCCATCAACATAGAATTTATTGAAAGTGTTTGCCTAACTCTGGAATTACAGCCATTAGCGAACGATCGCATTAGCTGTAATTTCAAAAAATTTGGATATCTATCTCCAAATGAGTTTACCCTCAAATCAAAAAATCAACACTTTCAACTGCATAAAACTCAAGTTATCACAGAGTTAAAAGAATTTGTAGAACAACTCATGCAAATGGCCGTCAATGGCGGCTACATCACTCCTGAAGAAAAGCAAGAATTCCTGATGCCACTCCGCAATATTGCGCCTGCTTCGGCTATCTCGTCATAAAGTGCGTTAGCGAAGCCCGCCCCTACGGGGGCTACGCCAACGAAGAGGATCGCCCTTATTTTAGCAACACAAACAATCAAACTACTGGCTCAAATAGATCGCTTTAAAATTTGCTTCACAGAACCATACATCTCACTTGTCAACCCGTCCAGTTCATGCTCAATATCTTCCCAACGTCCCAATTTACTCGTCCACTTGCCATTAGGTAATTGTCTGGCCGCGTGCGTTGGTTCCCCGTCAGGAGTAGCATATATTGCTATTTTCTCAAAGCCTAATTCAAAGTCAGAACTTTCACAAGGTTCGTAGCCCAGCGTTTGATATGCTTGAATAAAAGCAGCGATGGTTAGTTCTGCTGGCACACCATCAGGCCAATAATAGGGACTGTTTGGTTCTAGAGGATTCCACCAACGGTCATCTTCACCAGCAGCCCAAGCAAAACAATTATAAGCGCGTGTTGCTCGGCTAGTGATGCGATACCCAGTAACGGCTAGGTAAGGAAATTCATCTTCTTTATACTGTTCCAGTTTGCCATCTGTAGCCATTTTCTCTGCCCCACTGTATCCACGCCTCTGCCATTTGTTTGAGCCTGCCGCGCTGTTCCGATCTAACAGGATTGGCACCTGTAATCGCTTGCAATGCCCAAAACCAATGATCCGGTTCTTGCTCTAATTCTCGCAGAATCAGGGGAACAACAGCTTGACCCATACCGATAATTCTTTGGTATGCTGGGTGAATTGACATTTTACTTACTAAAGACATCATACCTGTTTCGCGCCGCCATTGTTCTGCCAGCTCTAAAAAAGTTAGTTCTATCTCTGCTGTTTCCCAAATGGGATAGGAGAAAGTAGCATTTAGCCCAGAAATATTGTAGGTTCTTTCCATCAGGTTCACACCTCGCAGGTTCCTGAAAATATTACTTTTGTCTACTCTACCATATTTTATACTCTACTTCTAATTAAAATCGATCGACCTTTCATGCCAAAAGTGCGCCCATTGCAAGCTGTACGGACGAGGTGGCACGGCAAGGCATGAGTGACAGCGAGCGGATTTCAGTGGTTTTGCCCACACAGGCGAAAGAAGAGCTAGAAAAGTTGTGCAATCTCGAACCGTGCGATCGATATCCAACGAGAGTCTACCTTCTGATTCAGGATGCGATCAACCAAGCAAAGGCATCCGGAAACTAAAATCGACAGATTGAAACTAAAACTTTATAGTGCTTAAATTTTTCATCTAGAATTGCGCGATCGTTCGTAGTGAGGAATGCGAGGCTGCATAAAAATCAGAGAAGACAGATTTTAACGCTAATAAACTTCATCATGTGTTCCGATGTCTAGCAAAATAATGACCTCACTGTCGGTTTCAATATCTTGTTCGATAGAGAAGACAATACGACAATCATAGCCACAAGAACAAGACTGAAAACCGTCAAGTTTACCACTGAGTTTGTGAGTACCCAAGGCTGGGAAAAATACGTCTACTTCCATTTGTTGAATAATCTCTTCAATACGCTGCTGGAGGTCAGCATTTCTCCTCACAAATTTTCGGAATTCCCGTTTGAATTTAGGTGTTAAAAGCAGTCGTCTCATTATTCTGACTCGTTTAATGACTGGCGCAAATCTGCAATGACATCCTCGGCTGACTGCTGTTGAAATTTGCCTAAACGGAAATCAGCCAAGGTTTTTTGGGCATCCTCAGCTATTTCTGCACGGCGATTTTCACGCTGACGGTTTTGGAGAATTTTGATCAACATTTCCTGCTGTTCGTAGGTTAGCTTCAAAGCAGTTTCTAGCACTTGATCGAGAGTATTCATAGAGTTAACCGATTACTTCTGAGTTAAACGTAGCTTGCGAATTTGGTTAAATTGTAACCCATCTTATTCTTGAGTCCCTCTGAGATCGGATTTCGTTTGTGTAGGATCGGTTTCAACCGCCGACTCCTATTACCCAACTATCCATTTCCTGAGTAGATTTAACCAAATTCATACCCGCCTGCGCGAATCTTTGAAAAGCCACATCTGCTTGTTCCGTAAAATCAACAACACCCGGAACAACCACCGGCGAAGTGCAATCTTCCAACAAATAAACCTTCCTAGCCAACTGCGGATCTCGCGCCAAAATTTCCGTTAGCAAATCATCAATCGTCCAAGCAACGCAGTGACTCTTCGCTTGTCCCGCAATAATCACCGCATCAAAGTTGAGCAACTTATCAATCAACTCAGCATTCTTTTTATCAATAGCAAACCCGTCTGGGCTGTCTAAGACTTCTGGCTGCAAAACCGAATAGTTTTCAGTTAAAGGATTGCTACCTTTAATCTCAAAAAGTGCTTGACTATTCCGCACCATATTATGAAAAAATATCGCTTCTTCCACAGCGGAAACTAAGGCGTGTCCAATGCCGCCCAGCATCGAGTGATAGGGCCAAATGGTTAGGGGAAATTTCCCGTTATCGCTAAGTTTCTGTACGTAGTGGAGGCATTGTCTTTGCAGTGCTAAATACTCGCCTTTAGCTATATTGTCAGCGACGGCTGGGTTGACTTTCCAGATTCCTTGTTGTACATCTTCTAAAGTAATTAATGTCGCAGCCGGTACTGGATGTTCGCCTGCATCATTGATCCAAAAAATTGGATGAAAAATTTGCATTGCGGTGTGCGTATCCATTGTCGGCGCAATGGTGGTAATTACGTTTAAGTTGCGGTAGATAAATTCGCACAGCCGGAGATTATCATCAACAGCGCCGCTACCGGAACGCCCGCCAACAAACAGTTCAAATTCTGGAATACAAAATGTATTTTGAGCATCGATTATTAGCAAACAAATCTGTTTTTTGTCGCTAGATGCAGGCTTAATGCTGTGTTGCTTTGCCCAGTTTTTTGCTTCAGCGGCCAGTTGTTGATAGGGCACTCGCCAGACTTTGCTGATTTTTGTGGCGTCGAAATGCTCAGGGATTGGGAGTTGCATTTTTGCTGTCATGCTGGATATGATAATTGGTAATCGATCGCTAAATGCTGACTAGAACTGACATCAGTTTGTGGAAGACTGTTATATACTGTTGTTCTCTGTTTACCGATGAATTATGGCACAACCACCTAATCAACTTTCTACTAGGGATGTTTTTAAAGGCAGATTGTTGTTTTTGTCGATCGCCCTTTTGCTCCCTCTGTTAATTGTAGCAACTAGATCGGCCTACGTTCAAGGACTGTTAAGAGCTGTTTTAATCCAAATCGAGCATTTAGGTGTCTGGGGCCCGATCGCATTTATCGCAACCTACAACTTCGCCACCATACTATTTATACCCGGTTCCGTGCTGACCTTGGGAGGCGGAGTGCTGTTTGGGCTGTGGTGGGGTTCGGTTTACGTGTTAATCGCCGCCACCTTAGGGGCGACCTTTGCTTTTCTGATCGGGCGATACCTGTCGCGCGATCGCGTGGTAAAATATATGGAGGCTCACCCCAAGTTCAAAGCACTCGATCGCGCCGTTTCTAAAGAAGGATTAAAAATAGTTTTTTTGACTCGTCTGTGCCCTTTACTTCCATTCAATTTATTAAATTACGCCTTGGGAATTACCCAAGTTTCTTTGAAAGATTACATTTTAGGTTCCTTCGGGATGATTCCTGGGACTGTGATGTATGTTTATTCTGGTTCCTTGGTAGGAGATATTGCGACTATTGGATCAGCAACAGCCTCGACAAATCCCCAAGCCGAAACAGTCAAATGGTTGATTAATATCATCAGTTTTACGGCTGCTGTTGGCGTTACTTTCTTTCTTTCTCGGATTGCTCGCAAGGCTTTGGATGAAACTGTTTAATTAGGAGAATTGGCTAATGTCGCAGTCAAAAGTCGATCGCATAATAGTTCATCCGATGGACGAATATAACCAAAAATTAGTCTCTTATTTGGGGCCGCCCGATTGGGTAAATCCCCAGCCGGCTAGCAGTTACAACTTAGTAGTCATTGGTGCAGGCCCCGCTGGATTAATTGTGGCCGCAGGTGCCGCTGGTTTGGGTGCAAAAGTTGCTTTAATTGAAAAACATTTGATGGGCGGCGACTGTTTAAATGTCGGTTGTGTGCCCTCAAAAGCCATGATTCGATCGGCCCGCGCTGTCGGCGATATCTGGAATGCGAGTAAATTTGGTGTTAAGGTTTCTGAGAGTCCCGAAGTAGATTTTGCCGCAGTCATGGAACGGATGCGCCGGATTAGGGCGGGTATCAGTGATGTCGATTCAGTCGATCGCTACCAACACACATTAGGAGTCGATGTCTTCTTAGGTTACGGCTCGTTTACTAGCAATAATACCATAGAAGTTGCAGGCAAAACTCTTAAATTTAAAAAAGCAGTAATTGCCACAGGTGGAAGGGCCAGAAAACCACAAATTTCCGGTTTACAAGAAGCTGGATATCTGACTAACGAAACAGTTTTTAGCCTCACAGAAAGACCTCAACGTTTAGCCGTAATTGGCGGTGGGGCGATCGGTTGCGAATTGGCTCAAATCATGCGGCGCTTGGGTTCTGAAGTTATATTGTTACACAAAAATGCTCATATTTTAGACAAGGAAGATGTTGATGCAGCCACAATTGTGCAGCAGGCTTTTGTCAGAGAAGATATTCAATTAATCCTAGAATCAAAAATAGACCGCGTTGAACAAACAAATGCAGGCAAAGTAGTTTATTATCAATCTCAAGGTAAGGCAGCATCGGTAACGGTAGATGAGATTATTGTCAGCGTAGGGCGATCGCCAAACGTGGAAGGATTGAATCTAGAAACAGTAGGCGTAGAATACGATACAGAAAAAGGCGTATTTGTCAACGACAACTTACAAACTACTAACCCCCGCATTTATGCAGCCGGCGACATTTGCATGAGTCACAAATTTACCCACGCTGCGGATTTTGCCGCGAGGATGGTGATTCAAAACACCCTGTTTTTCGGGCGCAAAAAGCTCAGCGCCTTGACGATACCTTGGTGTACCTACACCGATCCAGAGGTAGCGCACGTCGGAATGGGCGATCGCGAATTGCAAGCCCAAGGAATTGATGTCGATACATTTTTAATTCCTTTCAATAAAGTCGATCGGGCAATCCTTGACGGCGAAGAAGAAGGATTTGTCAAAATCCACGTTAAAAAAGGCAGCGATAAAATATTAGGTGGAACTATTGTAGCACGACACGCTGGCGATATGATCGGCGAGATTACATTAGCAATGGTTAACAATATTGGTTTGGGGAAAATTGCCAGCGTCATTCATCCGTATCCGACGCAAGCCGAAGCAATTCGGAAAGCGGCAGATGCTTACAATCGCACTCGCTTGACTCCGTTTGTGAAAGATTTGTTTAATAAATGGCTAGCTTGGACACGGTAGAAAATGCCATCAGAATCTACGTACAAATTCTATCTACTCTTGTGGGATGGGCTTCTAGCCTGTCCCATAAAGCCGATCCCCCCTAGCCCCCCTTGAAAAAAGGGGGGAACAAGAAATTCTTCAAAGTCCCCTTCTTAAGGGGGATTTAGCAGGGTGGTTTTATTGTCATCATAGAAATAGGTACGTAGTTGGGCTTCAGCCCTCTTTAGACATATATATAAAGAGGGCTGAAGCCCAACTACGTACCTTCGCCGATCGCACTATCCGACGTTTAAGCGATACTTTTGGTAGTTTGAGATTTCCTCTCCCGACAATGAAACCACCCTGCTTCTTAAGGGGGATTTAGGGGGATCTCCGGGCTATAAAAATAAATTATCAACTGAACCGTGTTGATTTATGTTTCGGTTTCTATCTCAAAAGTAACACCTTCATACAAAAGTGCGATCGGCAACTCAAATTCAATACTTGACAAAGTTACAATCTCTCCAGCACTATAAGAATAGTAAAGCCACATTCTACCCTCTCCCCGACAGTAACGTTCAACGGAGATTTTTTCAGAATCAATCAAGATGTACTCTTGTAAAGTCGGAATTTTCAGGTAAGCAGTAAATTTTTCATCTCGATCCTTACTACTTGTACCGGGCGATAGAACTTCCACAATTAGTTTCGGATGTTGAATAAACTTGCGCGCATTCATATCTTCAGGATCGCAACTGACTATCACATCCGGGTAATAGTAACGGCTGCGAGGACTAACTTGCAATTTCACATCTGACACATTAGCCCGACAACCTCTCGATCGCAAATGAGGGCGCACAGCAGTATAAAAGTTAAGTGCAAGATCGTTATGGGGAATTGTACCACCAGTCATACCAAAGACTTCGCCGTTGACATATTCGTAGCGAATGTCTTGTTGGGCTTCCCATTCGAGATATTCCTCGAAGGTCATTTTTTGGGGGGCTTGGGGAATAGCTATCATAGTAAAAATTTTGATTCACTGTTACTTGGATTATAGCATCGCGAGCAGGGCGATAAATCGCCCAAATCGATCCGACGTTAAAAATCCCCTTCATCTACTTGAAAAACAGTCAATCCCAACGATCGCCACATATCAACGACTTGCTGGCGATCGTCCAATACAAACTTAACATTATATTGTCCTGCAATCTGCTGCTGATAGATTTCCTCCTTCATAATCGCATCCTTCCTCATATCCCCAGTTTTCCGCATATAGAGGCCTGCATAATTGACCTCGTATTGCCGCAACCATTGTTCAGTCTGAGGTTTACAGTCATCGGTTCTACCCGATACTACGATAATATTAACGCTAGACTGCCACTTGCGGATGGTATCTAACACAGGCTGATTCGGTAAATCGCGATCGCACTTTGAAGCATCAAAAGGATTTCTACCATTAAGAAGTGCCAGCGTACCGTCCATATCGACAAGAATTGCATCCGGCAAATCCGGGTTATATTCCGGCGGCGCAACCTGAACCCGCACGTACTGATTGTACATCTTCATTATCACATCTTTGCCCACAGAATTAGGTCTTTTCAAATCGCGTTTAATACATTCTTCCACCGAAACTTGCAGGAAAGAATCATTAACTTCGACAACAGCTTGACCTTTGACTAACTGTTTAATATGTTCGATATGCGGCCCAAAATTAGTATCATCAACAATGACGTGTTTGCCGCTTTCCAACGCCATCAAAATAATCGTATCTCTCAACTGTACAATAAACTTTTCATTCGCAGGCGACCAATGGGAAGCGTGAGCCATTTCTCTGAGTAAATCTTTATTACTACGCACCCATCTTGCAGGTTCAGACAACAGCAATTCCCTAGCAAACTGAGATTTTCCCGACGCAGGTAAACCGACAAGTACAATAACTCTTTTCATGCTGTATCTCCTAGCTATTAACAAAAAATCCAGGTTCGTAGTGAGGACTTCAGTCCTAATTTATCCTAGGTTTGTAGTGAGGACTTCAGTCCTTATTAAGCCTAAGAAGGACTAAAGTCCTCACTACGAACCTGGAGGAGGACTAAAGTCCTCACTACGAACCTGGAGGAGGACTAAAGTCCTTACTACGAACCTGGAGGAGGACTAAAGTCCTTACTACGAACCTGGAGAGGACTAAAGTCCTTACTACGAACCTGGAGGAGGACTAAAGTCCTTACTACGAACCTGGAGGAGGACTAAAGTCCTTACTACGAACCTGGAGGAGGACTAAAGTCCTTACTACGAACCTGGAGGAGGACTAAAGTCCTTACTACGAACCTGGAGGAGGACTAAAGTTCTTATTACGAACCTGGAGGAGGACTAAAGTCCTAAATTGATGTAATCCAAACCTAATAACTCCTCTATCTTGTGGATTGTAACATCGCGGAGAGCTTCTTTTACTCCCGCAACCCTGCGAGCCCGCAAAGAAAACAAAATCCCCGAATACGGCAAATGTTTCACAGCAAAAGCAAAATCTTTCTGCACTTCAATCTGTTCGTGTTCCCGATAAACCTCCTCAATTTCTGCAACCAAACAGTTATATTTATCCTTGACCTTTTGATACAATTCAGTCCACTCAGGAAAATATGCTAAAAATTCTTCTCCTTCATTAGTCACAATAATCTCTATCATCCGGCGAGTCGAAAACCCCTCCCGCAGATGAGAAATCGCCACATATTGCGGAGACTTTACTTTAACTCGATTGAAGTTAGCATCACAAATAATATACCCTTCCGAATTCATCGGATCTAAATGTTGAGAAGCTTCGATAACTTCTTTCCAGCTAGTTAAGGGATAAGATGCTACCAATTCCCAACCATATTTATGAGCCGAAATACTGGGGTCGGTTTCTAGCAGAGTTTGAATATTCCGAACGCCATGCAGCACAATTTGATTGTTGGCTTGCTGCACAACTATTCTATTATAAGGAGTCATCAACTCAAAGATATAACACTGGTCAGTTTCGGCTGGAAATTTATATCCCAATTCTTGCCAGACTTTCCAAAAAAGTTCGGCAAAGCTGAATCCAAAACCGTTAACTTCTCCGGCTGCGTCGGGAGTGCCGCTAGATTGCACTCTCCATTCTCCGTTATAAAAATACAGTACAGTCAGAGAACCGTCTAGTTTTTCGTAAACTTTGGCTTGACTCCAATCAATTGTAGCCGCGTGGCCTTCCCCGTAGTTAAAAAATTTGTCGTAGGGATAAGAAACAATCTGCCAGTTTTGAGATGAATCTAAAATAATACCCCGACACTGTTGGACTATTTTTTCGCCCATCGGAGATTCTATCTGCGAGTATTTGAGACAGACTAGATCGGGATATTGGCGGTGGCGGGTAACTTTGATATGATAAGTTTCGCACAAAGTTTCTAATCCGTGCTGGCGCAAATACTCTTGTAGTTCCACATTCGACTCCTAAATAACTCGCCTTCTCTATCTTATCCGTTACTGCATATCTTAGCGCATCTGTAAAGAAAATGTAAAGTATTTTTTTCCTGAATGCCTGTTGTGACTTTTGTATTTTGGAGTATCGTTGTAAATAGGTGAATGCCGTTCAGCGAAAAATGGGAATGTTTCGACACCAAGGAAAAAACAGTGAACAATAAATTATTACTTTTAGCTAGTTCTGCCTGTGTATTGACTGCTTTAGTGCCTGTCTCGCGAGTTTTTGGTGCCGGCAATTTGCCGCAGATACTGGCGGAAACAAAACCTGTTGCTCAAGCTGATGCTGCTGTGCCGGTTAGTGAAATTTTGCCAAAGTTAAAAGGTAAAACACAAGTGCCAATTTTTCTGCCCAGCCGTGTTACTGTTGCGGAAAAGCTTTTCTATCAAAGCCAAGCGAAACCAGACAGCTATACTGTTTCTATGGAGTATACAGCAGACTGCAAAGGTGCGGGCGCTTGCACTCTTGGGGAAATTCGAGGTCAAAAAGGCGGCGAGTTTTCTACAAAAATGGAAGGGGTAACTAAGACGTTAAAAACTGTTCAACTTGCGGGCGGAGTGAAAGGAAATTTTCATAACGGTTGCGGGGCTTATTGCACGGCGAATCTTGAGTGGAAAAATCAGGGTTTTATGTATACTGTAGCAATCAAAAATGGACAGGAAGCAGATTTAGTTAAGATTGCAAATTCTGCTATTCAAGCTGGGAAACGCTAGGACGATTTTCGATTTTGTAGAGAAACGAAGCAATTTGAGTCTTGGCGATTGCTTCGTTCCTCGCAATGACAGAGAATATTACATATTTGGGGAGCCTGGAAACCAGTTAAGCTGGGAAGCAAGACAGAATGGTTGTGATGTGTACAGGGAGCTCAGGATGAGGGGAAGATGGCTATTTGGGGCGATTTTAGCTGGTGTGGTGACTGTTTTGACGATCCTCTCCGAGGGCTTCGCTAACGCACTTTTGACACCCAACTCCGCGCTAGCAAGGCCAGAAGTGCCTGTTACAGAAATTCGGTGGTTAAATTATACTTCTCAAGATGGCTGGCAGTCGATCGACTTTATTGTGCCCGATCGCGACACCGCCCAATCTACCAGCAACCGCAAGCTGCGACTCTACGACGTTCATATCGCCAAGATGTTTGAGATTTCGCGTTTTTTGTGCGATCGCGATCGGACTTCTGAGGGTTACAATTGGTCTTACCAAGCCGAAAATGGCAACATCGACATGGGACGCTTCAAAATTAGCTGCAATCTCGCCCGTACCACCGCCACAACTTACGGATCAGGAAAACTCGAAAATACAGTCATTCGCCGCAACTTTAATCAAAAAGATGGCCGCCCTTCTCTTGCAGTTGAAAAATATTCGATTCCTACTCTCAACGTTGCTAAAAATAGAGTTGTACAGTGGAGAGATTTTGTCCGAAAGTTTCCCCCAATCCCCAACAAGTTAGCTACAAATCAAACTAACACTCGTTTTCCTGTAAATAACATCTTTGGGCAAATCAAAGGTAAAACACGAGTACCAGTTTTTCTGCCAAATATACTTCCTCTATCTGACACTCAACAACTTGATTTTGATATCAAAGCTGGCTCCCACGGTTATATTGTTGAGATGTATCTCGGCAAAGGATGTCGCGGAGGAGCCTGTACTTTCGGCACAATTGAAGCTAAAAGAGATGAACCGATTTCGCCTCCTTCACAATTACCGAGAGATACTTACAGAAGTATTGAATTAGCAGGCGGAATGAGGGGAACTTATCTCCAGACTTGCGGCAATTACTGCACTACTTCTGTGGAATGGCAAAGGCTAGGTGTATTGTACCGAGTCAGTCTCAAAAACGGACGACAGTCTGAGGTTGTTCAGATAGTAAATTCTGCTCTTCAAGCAGGACAACGTTAACAGTTGATAGTTGACAGTTGACAGCGAAGTTTTTAGGCAGGGTCTTAAATTCCCTGCCTAAAAATAATATACCTTTAGGTGGGGGCTTAAATCCCCTGTGATGACGGTTAAATTTGGGTGAGAGATGCAAAATTGTGATCTATTTTTTTATAACCAGAACAACAAATTTATTCTGGACAAACTGAATGATCGCGGTCAAACCAAATGACATAATAAACAGAATGAAGGCGAAATCCAAATATCCGTTTCTTCTCATCTATTCGCATTTCTGATAATTTCTCATCTTCAGGAACATTGTCAGGCAAAGTTGGATGAATATTAATCAACTTATAACCCGTTCCTACTGATTCACCGCGTTTTTTTGAGCCGTGACCTTTGATCTGACCCCAAGTAAATTTCTCAATTTTCTTTAGTCCTTCAATTAGGTCATTGATTTCTGATGATGTCCAGTCAGACAAACACCAACGATTTTTATCTGCATAGGTAAATCTGAAACTAGGATGCTCGTCATCTGTACCGCTGGCTCGATTTAACTGAGTTGCTTGCTCAGGAATTCTGTTTTGTTGCTTTTTTTGAGATGGCTTTGGTATTTGACTTTTTTTTCCCATTTACGCCTCCACCAAAGGTGCATAACAGGATTTCATATCGTCGCGGGAGATGATTTTAGTTGATGTTTCCGCAGGTTCTAATCCCTGGCGAGCGTTGAGCCAAGGTGTCTCAGATTGCGTCAATTCTGCAAGATGTTTAGCACTTAATTCTCCATAAGCATTCCAGACTTCTTCGATCACGTCCAACTCATCTTCTTCAAATGCTTCGTCAAAATCATTTGGAACAGGAATATCTGTATATTTGTAAGCTTTATACTCATCCCAAACATCACGGACAATGGGGCCGGAAACCCAAGCTTCGATATCTTGAAAAAATAGTGGCTGGCCTCTAAAGACTAAACTCCAAGCTTGTGCGTAATACACGAGTTTTTGCAGTTTCAGAGGAGAAATCGTATCGCCTATTTCTCGATCGACACGACATAAAAAGTAACGAGCTACATCAAGAGCGCTTTTCATAGTTTGAGGATTTTAGTAATTTGACAAATTTACTTTTATGCTAAACTAAGATGCTACTTTAAAACTACGATCGCAAATTCGCTCGCCCTTTTCCCCTCATTGCCACATTTCTCTCCCCAAATTCTGCAACCGGGGAGCAAACTCTTCAGCCAAAACAGCATTAGCCAGATTCCCAGGCACATCATACACCGTCGGCTGTCCGTCACTCGAAGAGGTCGATCGCCCGAGTTTTATCCCCCAATTGTCCCAAGCAGCAATTAAAGTCCCCACCTGCGGTACGCTAGATCAGGTGAATATACTGGCTGATTTCAAGCTATCCTCCGATCGATCTTATGTCCCCAACCACATCCGCCCCCTCCCGAACCGTCCGCATCGGTTCCCGCAAAAGCCAACTCGCCCTCGTCCAAACCCACTGGGTGCAAGCAGAATTACAGAAACACTTCCCGCAACACACTTTTGAAGTCCACACCATGTCCACCCAAGGGGACATAATTCTGGATGTCGCCCTTGCTAAAATTGGCGACAAAGGACTTTTTACCAAAGAATTAGAAACGGGAATGCTCAACAATGAAACGGACTTCGCCGTGCATTCCCTCAAAGATTTACCGACCAATTTACCCGAAGGTTTAATATTAGGATGCGTCACCGAACGGGAAAATCCCGCTGACGCCCTGGTTGTTCACCAAAAACACAAAGACAAGCAACTCGCAACCCTCCCCGAAGGTTCCGTAATCGGCACTTCTTCCCTGCGCCGACTGGCTCAACTGCGACACCATTTCCCTCATTTTGAATTCAAAGATATTCGCGGCAACCTCAATACTCGACTCGCTAAATTAGATGATGGCGGTTACGACGCAATTATTTTAGCAGTTGCAGGACTCGAAAGACTGGGAATGGGCGATCGCATCCACCAAATTATCTCTCCCGAAATCTCCCTGCACGCCGTCGGACAAGGCGCTTTAGGCATCGAATGCCGCGCCGGAGATCCAGAAATCCTCGAAGTAATTAAAGCACTAGAACACTCAGAAACCGCCCAAAGATGTCATGCTGAACGCGCATTTTTGCGGGAATTAGAAGGCGGCTGTCAAGTACCCATCGGTGTCAATACCAAAATCGAAAACGGTCAATTAACCTTAGTTGGCATGGTATCGAGTCTCGACGGCAAGCGCTTCGTCAAAGATAGTGTTTCCGGCGCCGCAGAAACTGCTGAAGCGCTAGGAATTGACCTCGCCCACCGCCTGCGCGAACAGGGAGCGAGTGCAATTTTGGAGGAAATCTTTGTCGAAGTTAAACGCGGTTCCTAAACCATATCGGCATCTATTTGTCAATGCTTGTAGATGCAAAATATCGCCTTTTGTAAAATAAAAATAACTGGCGGTTAGCTTGTGATTTTACAGGTATAGTAGCAGTATGTTTGTAGATTTTTGATGGAATTTTAGATAAAATTGCCGATCGTTTCAAAAAAATCTGACTAATTTAGGAAGGCTGTTGAGAAACCCGGTTTATAGATGGATGCCAGGGTGTAAAGCCCAGGATTGTTCGGAAAAACCGGGTGGATTTGGTCTTAGTCTGATAGCAGTCAACATACCGCTTCACAATCTACAGTCCAGCATCGAAAATAAATCAGCAACCTATTTCAGGGAAAGGCAAAATATGAGCGCTAGAGAAACTCAGTTAAAGCTTGAAGTGAAAAAAGTTCAGGAACTTTATCGCAAAATGCAGGCTGACAAAAAAGCTTTGCAGCAGCAATTAAAAGAGTTTAAAACTCAGACTGGCAGTGCTGCGGATGTCGTTGCTAAAATATTGCCATCGCTAGTTGCAGTTTACGTCATGGATTGGGATACAGGAGAAGAAATTTCTTCGGGAAGCGGCTTTTTTGTATCGCCGGACATCATTGTCACTAACTATCACGTTATCGAAGATATTGCCGATGAAGATTACTTCTACGAGGAAGATGAAGTAGAACAGGTTTTAGTGGAAACTCACGACGGCAAATTGAGATTGGCAGAGGTGGTATTTACTGGTAATGGGGAAGAAGATTTAGCATTGCTGTTAATTAGCGATTTTACCTTTGACCCGCAAACAGGGGAACAAGTGCAATCTCCCCAAGAATACGCTCCCCTGGAGCTATCTTTTGATGTGAAAGTGGGCGATCGAGTCATTGCTGTGGGCAATCCTTTAGGGCAATTTGCTGTCACAATCACTCAAGGTATCATTAGTGAAATTCGCGAACCTGAGGAGTACGAGGAAGGCGAGGAAGAAGAGGAGCAGGGTGTTGCTGAGGTGAAGGTGTTGCAAACTGATGCCGCGATTAATCCAGGAAATTCCGGCGGCCCGTTGATTAATATGGCAGGTCAAGTGGTTGGGGTGAATGTGTGGGGATGGGAAGATGCCGACACGATTAATTTAGCGATCGCCTCGGAAGCTTTGGATGACTTCTTAGCTGGATTTGAGGAGACTTTTGAGGATGATTCCGAGAATTAGTCGCAAGGCAGTCGGTAATCTGTGATTCGGGCGATCGCACTTTACTCAAAAGTGCGATCGCCACCCGTGCAACGCCTGATTTATACTTGTTTTTGAACGGCGCGTTAACATTGTGTCCCTCGCCATTTAAACTTAATCTAGACTAACCATCCCAAGGAACACAAAAAAATAATGCGTATTTTATTTGTATCCGCCGAAGCAGCACCCCTAGCCAAAGTAGGCGGTATGGGCGATGTCGTCGGCGCTTTGCCTAAATTTCTGCGCCGCATGGGCCACGATGTCCGCATCTTCATGCCCTACTACGGCTTCATCCCCGACAAAATGGACGTTCCCAAAAAACCCGTTTGGAATGGGGAGGCCATGTTTCAAAGCTTTTCTGTCTTTGAAAGTGTTTTGCCAGGAACCGATGTACCTTTATACTTATTGCAACATCCATCTTTCTTGCCCCGTCGCGTTTACGGCGGCGTCGATGAAGACTGGAGGTTCACTTTCTTTGCTAATGCAGCGGCTGAATTTGCCTGGAATCACTGGAAGCCCCAAATTATGCACTGTCATGACTGGCATACCGGGATGATACCTGTTTGGATGAGTCAAGACCCCGATATTAGCACGGTTTTTACTATTCACAATTTAGCTTATCAAGGGCCGTGGCGCTGGCGTTTGGAGCAGATGACTTGGTGCCCCTGGTATATGCAAGGTCATAATACAATGGCTGCGGCAGTACAGTTTGCCGATCGCGTAAACACAGTTTCGCCCACCTACGCCGAACAAATTAAAACCCCAGCCTACGGGGAAACCTTAGAAGGTTTGCTGTCTTACGTCGGCGGCAAGATGTCGGGGATTTTGAACGGAATTGATACAGAATCTTACAACCCAGAAACTGACAAGTACCTCCATCAACAATTTAGTGCTGATACTATTGAAAAGCGCCCAGTTAACAAAATTGCGCTGCAAGAAGAAGTCGGTTTGGAAGTGAATAAAAATGCCCTGTTAATGGGAATGGTGACGCGGCTGGTAGAACAGAAGGGATTGGATTTGATCATTCAAATGCTCGATCGCTTCATGGCCTATACCGACGCTCAGTTTATTGTACTCGGAACGGGCGATCGCTACTACGAAACCCAACTCTGGCAAATGACAGCCCGCTATCCGGGCCGGATGTCCACCCAATTACTCTACAACGACGCCCTCTCCCGGCGCATTTACGCAGGCTGCGACACCTTCCTGATGCCCAGCCGTTTCGAGCCCTGCGGCATCAGCCAAATGCTCGCCCTCCGCTACGGCTGCGTCCCAATGGTACGCCGCACAGGCGGTTTAGTCGATACCGTTTCCCACAACGACCCGATTAATGATACCGGTACAGGTTACTGTTTCGATCGCTACGAACCCCTCGACTTGTTCACCTGCATGATCCGAACCTGGGAAGGTTTCCGCTACAAAGATAAGTGGAAAGAACTACAAAAGCGCGGCATGAGAGAAGATTTTGGCTGGGATATTTCTGCCAAAAAATATGTCAACCTGTACAGCGAAATTTTGGGAATCTCACCCGAAGAAATCGCACCAGAACCAGAGCCAGAATTAATCATCGGTAAAGGTTAATCTCTCTCTTTGTAAGGTGCGTCAGACGTTATTTTCGTCGATTTAGGCGATTAGCTATTTTCTGACACACTCTACAGTCTGTCATTGCGAGGAACGAAGCAATCTCAAAACCCTGCGATTGCTTCGTCCCTCGCAATGACATCATCTAAATTCGCACCTCTTCCTTCTTCCTTCTTCCCTCTTCCTTCTTCCTTCTCATCAATTAATCAACAAACAAATCCAAAGGTAAATGACCGTAAGTCCCGCTAACTCCATCTTCCGAGGAAAATTGGCAGGATACTAACACGCCCCGATAAGTTCCCGGATAACCATCAACATAATACGAACCCTTCAAAGTATTAAACTTGATATAAACCGAACCAGTAAAGGTCGCAAAAGCACTTGCATCTAAAACAGCATCATATCCCAAAGCCTTCAAATAAGTTGCTAAAGCAGCAAAACCCTCATCCGTCGAAGTCGCGCAAACTCCCAGCATTTGGTAATCCGACAAGCTTGCTACCAGCAAAATCGCTTGACGCAACGCCTGTTTTTCCAGCGGCGATGCTACAGATTGCATATCCAGACAAGTAAAATCCTTGAGGATTTGCTGTGCTGCTTCTACAGTTAGGGTTGTCGGATTTTGAATAGACATTAATTGCTCTGAAATTTCCAAAAAGTACGATCGACCTTCGGGTACTCGTCAACGGATTTCTGCCATTGCAACCCTCGATCGACAGCGGTAACACTCGCGCCAGCCCCGATTATACCGCATTGCGGGTTCTGGGAATCAATTTGGCTCACTCTTTTAGTGAGTACAGCCCTCTTCTTCAATGGCTGGGTCAACTGGTGCATCGCACACTCTACCTATATTCCAAATAAATAGCACAAAAAATGTCAACCTTGCTGAATTTGGGTCTATTAGTGGTAAAGATTAAGAACACACAGATTGATAATAAAAGAATGAACGAACAATTGTTAAAAAACGTAAAAAATCTGAGAAGTTTTCTCTTTCGGCTGATACACAAAGCCAAACTGCTTTACTTATTGCTGATATTTGCCATCTGTATAGGTATTTCCGGCTGGACAGTAGAATCTAATTTCATCAGAATCCCTATAATCGGCTTTCACGATATTGTAGACACTCAAAATCCCGCCGAATTGCCACCGAAACGCCTTGCTTTTTCTATTGACTACACTAAACAAGATTTCTCAGTATTTTTAGAATATTTAATTAAAGAAAACTATTGGTTATTATCATCTCAAGACTTGTACGTATACTTTATCGACAAGTCACAGCCAATACCAGCTCAAAGAATTGGTCAAAAACCGATCTTAATATCCTTTGATGACGGGTATAGAGGCGTTCACGAAAATGCACTTCCGGTTTTAGAAAAACTTTCAGTCATTTACAAAGAAAAAGGCAAATTTGTATTATTTGTCAATCCTCATTTTTTAGGTGTTGATATGGGGAGAGATTTTTTACCTCATACTACTTGCAACGATTTAAGAGACGGATATCAAAAAGGTTTTTATGACGTTCAGTCCCACGGCTTTACTCACAAAGACTTCACTAAAATCAGCGGCAAAGAATTAGAATTTGAAATTGCCAAATCCAAATCCGAGTTGAGAAAATGTATGGGAGACTTAGACAAAAATAAAGTAATAGGCGCTCACATAGCCTATCCCTACGGCGCATCAGACAGGGAAGTAGAAGAGCTTTTGCCTAAATATCATTTAACAGGCTTTTTGTACAATGACCGTTTATTTAGAGTAAACCGATTGGAAAATAACTACCGCATCTCTCGCATCACTGTCGATAAAGATATGTCGCCTAGAGAGTTAATTCGCATAGCTAAAAAAGCTTCTACTCTGAAAAAGAAAGGATGGTTTTAACCCAATACAGCTCACTTATAATTGTCCGCATACAGGAACGTTAGCAAGGGAGCATCTCATTAGATATCTCGCAAAAGTCTTTTTAATCAACTTTTGGAACAGGCAAGATGCCTGTTCTACACAAAAAAACTATTTTTGTGGAACGGGCATCTTGCCCGTTCCTTCCTAGCTATTTTCGCAATCTTGTCTATTTTTGCAAAAAGTATCTGTAGGGTGTGTCGAAGAAAGACAATCTTTAAAAAAGAGCGAAAATCTAATAGCCAAGCACCTTAACCATTCAATGAACCAAACAAACCAAAAAATTGTTATGTAGCAACATTTTTTCTAAACGGTATTACAAAAAGGATATTTCTTTACAGTGCTGTCTCCACTTGCCTATTGTACGACTCGCGAGCTCTCTACAGCACTATAAATCCTGAGATGCTCTCCTTGAGAAGGGCGATATTACCATTTATTTTTAATGGCTTTCACCTGTGCGAGAAATTCTGCACCTTTCTCAGGATTTACCATTGCTACAAAGTTAGCAAAACCTTGAATCGATGCTAAAATATCAGTCGAACTCCCCCACCGCTTCCCCTCTGGCCCGTCTTTTTCGATTTGAAATAAAGCTGCGCGGAAGCGTTTCAACACTTTCTTAGAAATACTCAGTTGTTCGTTAACCACAATTCCCGTAACTTCTTGTTGCCGATTTTTTCGCAAGATTCGAGTCTTTTGTTCGTTAATGCTAAATCCTTCATGAGTAACGATCGCCTCCGTGCGCCTGAGTACGTTACAAATATTTTGCAAGCCGTCTCCCGATGCCGAAAATGTCAAATCGTCGGCGTAGCGGGTGTAAACAAATCCCAATTCCTCGGCCATTTGAGTTAAGCGCTTGTCGAGGCGGCGGCACAGCAAATTAGTAATCGCTGGACTTGCAGGAGAACCTTGGGGCAAATGGCGTTCTGTAACTGCGACAAAGTAAGTTTTGCCGTCTAATTCCAATTCTTCAATCTCCGGTTCCGTACACAGCAATCCGAAAATTGTGGCCGCAGCTTCGGAATATCCAAAAGATTGAAAAAGTCCCTTAACTCGCCTGTAGGAAATTGAGGGGAAAAAGTCTTTGAGGTCGAAGTTGATAATAACTTCGGAACCTACATGAGGTTGAGCGTTGGTGACAATTGAATGATGCGATCGAAAACCCTGTGCTGCGCCGTGCAATTCGAGTTTTTCGAGAATGTTGGCAAGTATCCAGTGCTGTGCTTTTTTGAGGCGGGGCATGGGTGCGGAAATGTGCCTTTCTCCCCCAGTTTTCTTGGGTATTTTAAACCGGATGTAGTGGGAAATATGGGAAGTTTTGCGGGAAAAAGCGAGAAACCGCAACTGTCCGATGCTGATGTCCATCGCCGCCGCTATTTCTGCTGCTGTATTGTAAAGCGGTAATTGATAGCTTTGCAAGCGTTCTGCGTTGCCGTTTGTGCGATCGAGTCCCGCAGATACACCGTCGCCGAGATAGCTAATTTCTTGCTGTTTTCTTTGCCGCCAATTCTCAGCCCGTTCTAGCCGTTCTCTTTCCCGGCGTTCCTTAGTTTCCTGCCGTTTTCGCCGGGATTCGGCAAGCCGCTGTTGCAGCATTTCCTTGCGGAGTGCTTGTTCGTTTTGCAGCCGCGAACTTTCCCTACGAAGTTCGTCAAGTTCTCGCCGAATTTCCCCGATGCGGCGAATTTCGTCGGCCGGATCTTCGGGAATTTCGCCTTGTGCGGGCCAGAAACCGAGGCGGATCATCTCTTCGAGTATGAATTCTTGTTTGCTGGTTTGGCGGATGCGATCGTACAATTCCTGGCGAGTTCGCGGCTGGTCAGTCATAGGGCAAATTTGGTAGTTTTTACCTGTATTTTACAGTTTAGATCAGTCCGCGTTTTTTGAGCCTAGCTAGTGCATCTTCTGCTGCAATTTTTTCAGCATCTTTTTTACTTTTGCCTTTACCTTCTCCATAAAGTTTCTCTGCAACATACACTTTAGCGAGAAATTCCGGCGCGTGGGGCGGCGTTCCTTGTACCTGAACAGTCGCGTATTTGGGCGGAGTCGTGTCGCCGTTGGTCTGCACCCACTCCTGAAAGCGGTTTTTCGAGTCTACAGTCGATCGAGTTTCCACAACATTTTCGGGAACAGAATCAAACATTTGCCACACAAACTCGCGAACTTTGTCCATATCTTGCGTGTCCAGATAGTAAGCGCCAACAAACGCTTCAAAAGTGCTGCTGAGCAAATTTGGATTAGTAATCCCACCTTCTCGCAAAGCTCCTTTTCCGAGCCGCATTTTTAAGTCTAAACTGATTTCGGTAGCAAATCTCGCTAATTGTCTTTCATCTACCAATGCAGAACGCCGCCGAGTAAGTTGGTCTTCTCCCATTTCTGGGTGACGCTGGTAGAGATATTCGCCGCTGAGAAAAGTCAGCAAAGCATCACCGAGAAATTCTAAACGTTCGTTATCTGCTTCGCGGAATGTGGGGTTTTCATTGACGTAGGAACGATGGGTTAGTGCTTGACGCAGGAGTTTGTCATTGTTGAATTCGGGAAGAGTAATTTGTATCTCTTTTGTTTGGTTATTTAATTGCATGGGAGTTGGATAATTGTTATTTTGTTTTGAGTTTAGTGTTGTTCTTTGGACGGACATGAAACAGCCGCAGATGGCGGTTGGTTGGGAGAATCTAGTTTATCAAATAAACTGGATTTTTGCTATCTACGGCGAGGTTAATTTTAACGGATATTTTGGGCTTTTGCCGTTAGTCCGACAGGGGTTTAAACCCCTGTCTCATAGCAAAAGTCCTCTGAAGAGGACTGAAGATTGTATTTTTTAAGTTGTTTTCAGTCGGTTTTAACCGACTTTAGCTGTTAGCCAGGGAATTAATTCCCTGGCGGGTCGTGGTGCTTCACGCAGATACTTTATCTGCTTCTATTACAAACAATTGGTTATCCTGAAATCGGATTTTTCCATCTTTCACAGCAGTCTCAACCAACTCGCTAAAGCGTGAAAATGTTTTTCCTTGATGTTTGCAGACAGAATTTACTCCCTGATATTTGGGGAAAAGCTGACACATTAGACTGTTAATGAAACCTAATCCTGCGCGTTTCCGTTTACTTAATGCTGTTTTGATAGCTTCTATCAAATACTCAACAGCCTCATTGTAAGTGAGTTGACACTGACTATTTTCTATCTGCGGCTGAGTCTTAAACCCTATCAAGCTAGGCAATTCATCCAGAAAGTGGAAGTCACTCCCCACAACTTCTTTTAGCCTTTGTTTGACATTACCTCGCTGAGCAAAGGCTATAATTTTTTTGCCCAACTTTTGTGCAGTGAGAACCAATTTTACAAAATCCCCATCTCCTGATACAAGGATAACTATATCGGGAGACCGATCGCTGTGAATATCCTCAAGACAATCAACCATCGATTGATTATCTGCACTATTTTTTAAAGGACAGGGAACATCGATCCATTTAAAACCAAAGCTTGCTAGCTTGTCTTTTGCAAAGACTTGAGCCGGATCGAGTGAATTGTAATAGACTTTTACGTCAATCAAGTGTCCCTGAGATTTGACAAATTCTAGCAATTGACTAGCTAGATATTGAGTTAAGTGTACGTTCTGATGATCGACGTAAATACAAACTAAAAGCTGAAACTGTTTTGTTTGTTTGGCAATTGCTGAATGATTGTTCGTCATTTTTATGTGTCCTACAATTATGTTGAGAGGACAGCATCGATAAATTACACATCTAGCCAAAGAAGTATTGTCTTTGGGTTCGCTCAAAAATGAGATTTCCCATTTAACAAGTTCCTCTAATAACAAACTATGAATTTAGTTTGTAGTTGCTTGGTTAGCGTCTCAGCGATAGGATGTGCAGATTTCGGGCGGGCGTCGTAAAAACCCGTTGATATAGAAATTCAAACAAATGTCGTGCCAACTGACCTATTGATTCCAGTTGAAACGACATTAACTTGAATGTCTATATCAACGGGGCTTTAGGACGCTTACCCGAAATCTGCACATCCTACCGCTGAGACGACTTAACCGACACTCTTTGCTTTTGAATGCGGGTGTCTATCTGAGCTGTATGTCTTTTAACCTAGCATCCTCAAAATTGGATGTCAAGTATCAAGTAAAAATAATTTGAATTACCCGATCGCAAATCCTGAAACCATTGTGGGGTGGGCTTCTAGCCCGCGTCAAGATGCAAGTTAAATTGGGATTGCTATATTTATATATTCTCAATAAAAAATCGCGCGCCGCCACTGGTTGCCCCTTCGTAAACCCCTCAGGACTAGACTGCTCAACTCCAGCGGGGCCAGGTACTGTTGGTCGTTGGCTTCGCAGAAGCCACACTGCAACACCAACAGTACCTGAAGCCCCGCACAGTCAAGAGCAGGCTAGTGATGCTTGTCTAGACTAAGCGCAAGGACGGCGATCCACCGCCCGGATTGCAAGGCTGTTTACCAATTTAAACGCGCGATTTATTAAGTTATTGACACTGACGTGCGTGTTGCATTCGCAGTGCTAAAATGTGTTCGCAAGGGCCTTTGTACAGCTTGTTTTGCTGGTGCCAATTACAAGTACATTCTGCACTAATTATACGCTCGTCTGCATCAATTGTCAAGTGCGGATTCAATATTTTTTCCCGGTCTGTGACACTGCCTCGCACAGTGAATGCACCGGCAGAATCGCTGGTAAAATCGGTCACTTGTACCGCATTTTCACTCAAAAATCCAGTTGCTTTTGATTCTCTTTCGTTGGCAAATCTCAAACGTTCTAGTGGTAAAGGTTCTTGGCTCAATTCCCGCACTCGATAAACCTGTTTGTTCAAATCGTAAATTGCCCTTCCCGCTTGCGTGTAGGCACTCAATGCACCCAACACTGACGCCCGATTTAACTTCAGTCTTGTTGCCAAACTGTCAGCAGTTTCTACCCAATTTTCTTTGAGCGCGTCAAATATTAATTGCTGTGTCCAAGCATCCACATCGGCGCGCGGGGCCATTAAATCAAAGTTACCGGATTGCGACCAATCATTGGCACTCCATCCCGACAATCCTAGGGTAAATGACATATCGCCCAAATCGGCGACGTAAAACGAAGGCATTCCCGTTCCCAACAGGTGAACTGTGAACTTTTTGGCGACGGGAATCAGTCTTTCGAGAATGTGAAGGCGGCGCCTTCCCCAAACGCGAATTTGTTGTGGTTGCGAACCAGTATAGGGCGATCGCGCGCAAACAACTTCCGTCCCCCACGGATCGAAAATCACCCGCACCGGTTCTCCCGGCTTCAGGATGTAGCGCATACTGCGCGGGCTTTGTTTCTCCTTGTGGCGGCGCAAGATAAAACAAATATTGTGGATATCCATCGGGTGCAAATCAAACCGCACCGCCGGCAAAGACATCGCCGAACTAACTTGCAAAAAACCTCTCACCCAACTGTCGGGTAAGTCAATTTTAACTTCTTTAAAAGTCTCTTCATTCACTGTCTGAACTTCAAAACCCGAGGGATCTACTTGGAGGGAAGTTGTCTTGTAACTGCGGATTTTTTGAAATTCATCATAAAGCGCGGCCGAGTAATCGATATTAGTCGTGCCGCAAGCAAACTCGCTGATATTTTTAAACACTTCGTAGCTGGCACTGAGGCGGCCGTAACTCGATTCATCTTGACTGAAACACTCGAAAAATACCTCATCTGGATGCACGGTAATCACCGGATCGAGGACAAACCAAGCATCGCGATCTTTTTGATAAAGGTAGTTGAAGTATCGTTGTCTGGCTTGATAAAAAGGTGCTAAACGCTGGAAATTTAATTGTGTTAATTCGCTTAATTCTGATTGCAGTGGCTGAATTTTATTGGCTACTTCTTGGCGCTGCGAAGCTACTAGCTGCCAGTCGATTTCTTGTTGTTGTGCTACCCATTCTTTATAAGCTGTTTTGTCTTTGGGTTTGAAGCGCATATCGGAAACTACGACATCGTGCAAGGCGCTAATTGCTTCACGAAAAGCGACGTTTTGACGCAATTCTCCGATAAAATAAGTTGGCGGGCGTTTGGTGTCTGGGGAGAATGACATTTGGGTATTGCTGCCGCTTTCTGTGACTCCGGTACTGCCTTTGTAAGAGTAGTTGAATTCCATAATATTTACCTGTTATATCGTTTACGGTTGTTTATGAGTGATTTAACCGCAGAGGGCGCAGAGGGCGCAGAGTCAGAGAAGTGAGAGATAATGACATACTTATTGTATTTTACTGCTGATCTACTTAGTTGAGAAACTAAGTCCTCACCTCAATTACAGGCTTTATTTGAATTGGTAAGTCAAGCTGAGGGTAACTCCTGCGAATTTTTAGCATAGTTTGAATCGCTGTCGCTTTATCTGCGATCGCAATTGTAGCCGATTGCCTGGTCAAAATTTCTGCTACCACCTTTGCAGATTGCTCGCTTTTTTGCGCTTCCGCATCCAGAAAAGCAAAAACTCGCTGTTTCGCAACTCTTCCTTTATTCACCCGCGACAAAACGGCGACAAAAAATGGCGACAATTCCCGCAATCTCTCAGAATCGCTTGCTGCATAACTTTCTAAATAATTCGTCGCAAACAACTGCATATCCGCCGACGGATGTTCGCTAAACTTCAGCAAATAATCTTGTCCGCACTCATCCTGAAAATAGCGAATTACCAAATCTCTGCCAAATTGCCGCACATCTTCCCGAATGCTGTCGCAAAGGCTAACCATGATTTCGGGAGTCCAATCTTGATCTGTAAATTCCGTGCGAAAAATCCTCGCAGCAAATTCTCGCGAATCCTCCCACTTTGCCTCCAGCAACCGCACGGCTGACAGCATTTCTTGAGAATTGGCGCGAATCGAATTTAGCTTTTGCAAAAACATCTGCCGCGCCGCATCCCGCACCGATAAAATCTCGTGACTGGCTAGTTTGACAATCTCAATTGTATCAAAATCCGCCGCCCAATTCGCGCAATTTTCAACCAGCACAAATCCGCCTAATTCCTGTGCGGTTGAAGACTTCGCTTTCAGCAGTAGCCAAGCTTTTTCTCGATCAATTCTAGGCATCCATCCGGGTAAATCTTCCCGCAGCAAATTCACTAAGTAGCCGTGCACTCCTTCGTGCCTTTCAGGAAGCATCAAAACATCGATAAATTCGGCTGCCAAATCAGCGCTAAATTCGGGATTTCCCGCTGCCAAACGCCGAATTACAGGCTTGATTGCATTGCGGATGTCTGCTAAAGCATTGACTGCCATTCCTACTAGCAAAATTCGCTTGTCGCCTGTCAGCGTTGCGTCGGAAAGTTGACCGAACAACCTGATGCCAATTCCCCGAATTTGTTCGTAAGGAGAGTCAATCAATGATTCGATTAATTCAGGAGGCAAATTAGCGGCACTGATTTCGTGGTTGAGCAAAATTGTCGCGCCCAATTCCTGAATTTCGGCGATCGGGTGTCTCAGCAAGTCCAACACTATACCTAATCCCAAACTCCGCAGTTGTACCCCAAAACAAAACAGTAAAATTTCTGCTATTTCTGCTGCTAAAATTGAGGTTTCAGTCGGCAATATAGATGCTGTCTCGAATGCTAGTATATGAGCGATGACTCTGCCAATTAACACTTTTGCAGTTCGAGCGCTCATAACTGACGAGCTTAACAAACGGCGGGCAAATTGGCGCGTATCTCCGTACAAACTGGTAACTAAAGCGGCAATTAATTCGCTGTCTTCTAAAATACGATCGCGCTGTTCGTCAATCCACTGATAAGCTGATTCCCGCCCGCCTGAAAACGCGCAGTTAACAACCGCTAAAATAACTTCCCGATGGTCTGGATATCTGTTATACTGATTTTGAATGACTAAATTGACACCCAATTCTGCGGTAAGTTCGTAAGGTCGATCGATAATTTTAACTATTGTACTGACATCTATTCCAGCCAAAAATTGTGGACAAGCTTTCAGGGCTTTCACAGCGAAATGGTGAACCGGGCGGCAGTTGCTTTCTAACAATAGCTGCAACAGTCGATCGGGATTTTGTTCCCAAACTTCCGGGAAAGCTTCTTCTCGCACGGATGGTTCCGGGTCTCCGGGTTTGTAACCTTCTTTGCAGCGCCATGCTTGGGAATTGGTAAAATAAGCATAGCGCGGGCTGTTTTCGTAGAGAATTCGGTTAAATGTTAAATAACCGGCAAAAATATCCCATTCAGATGAATAACTGATTTGATTCCAATTAGAGAAATCCCATTGATAATCAGCATCGCTAGTCCCCTCAGAGCGATTCCACTGATAATAAGTTCTCTGCAAAACTGCTTCGGCATCGCTATCAACATATTGCAGCAAAATGCTGACAGCCATGTTTGCATAATCAGCATCTCCCTCTTCGCCTAATTGTTTGAGAGTCCGCCATACCCGCCGCAGCAAATATTCCTGAGTATTGCTGCTGTAGGCAATTCTGGGGTTGGGGCTCTGCATTTCGTTTAGTAATTCATTGGTTTCAACTTGTTTGTATTCTTTGGTTTTGTTGTTATATTCCCAGTCATAGTTTCTCAAGTAAACGGAATCATCACCCGGAATGCGAATGCCGTATTTGTTGCTGCGGTACATGGCTTTTTCGTCTTCAAAGCGGCGGGCGAGAATGGCAAATACTTCGGCATCGCGGCGGTATTCAGCCATTTTGAAGATGTGGCGGATTTGTTTAAAGTAATGCGGTTTTAGCGGTGCAGTTTTTAAGATATCCAGCAATGCCGATCGCACCAACGGACTGCCAATCTGGTAAAGTCGGTCTAGAACCCCAAAACGACTGCTATCTTCGGTGTCGAGTTCAACTTTTAATGCTGCTGACAATTCCTCAGCGCTGCCATTTTTGGCTAATTCGCGCAACTGTGGGGGTAGCAATTCGATTATGGACGATCGCAAGTGCGATCGCGCTTCCTCATCCGCCAACTTCACCAATCCTTCAAAAGCAATTCTCGTCACAAACTCCGCAGTCGCAGCATCCCGATACAGCCGAGTCAGCGCCTCCACAGCGCCCTCGCCGCCGCACCAACCCAAACTCCAAGCAATACAGTAGTCTCGCAGCGCTTCTCCCGTGCCGATCAGAGCGACCAGCCCCCGCCCCGCTTCCGCAATTTTCAGCTCCCCAGCGCGCCAAATAGCCCGTTCCAGAGGCCATTTAGGACTCCCCCCAATAGCGATATTATTCAAAATAGCTTGCTGGCGCGTCTCGGCGCGAGGAAGTTCTGCCGCTGCATCGGGCGCGCTTGGGGCGTCGCTGATAACTTCGAGATAGCCTTTTTTTACCTTTTCAGCAACTAGCTTGTCGAAAACTTTCTCTGCTTGGGCTAAAGGCACTGCTGTATCGGTTTTTGTGCCTTCCTTGAGAGTAGCTGCACGGCGGCCGTAGCGAAAGTTGACTGAGTATAGGTTTTCGCCCGCCTGACACAAATCGACTTCGTATACTTTATCCGATCGATCGTCCTGAAAATAAAGAGCCGTCCGCTTAATCAGTTCCATCGCTGTTTGTCACTATCATCTTTGCTTGTCGGGGCTAGTCCGCGCGCACAATCATAACATTCCGCAGACTATCTGAGTGCAAACTGCCCCACTCTCCCACTCTCCCACTCCCCCTTATTTCCGGCATTTGAAAACTAAATGTAAAAATATGTTGCAATATTTGTCTTGTTGTGTTAAGTTTAGTTACATAAGGTTGAAATACAACGAGGTTTATGGTCATGGAAAACAAAGACGCAAAAGTAGGCTTCACAGAGTTCGCTGAAACCTGGAACGGTCGTTTGGCAATGCTGGGCTTCGTTATCGGTCTGGCTACCGAATTCCTGACTGGTCAAGGCATTCTCGCTCAAATCGGTTTGATGTAATCAGCTTCACTCTATAGAATATACAAGAACTGTAATGTGTGGCGGGCGATCGATATCATCCCAACTGCGATCGCCCCCTCACCAATACAGCACTTCTCAAAAATATCAGGTATTGATCGGCTCAATCCCTCAATCTCAAACCTAAAATCTAAAATCAAAGCCTGTACCTAACTTTTTTGAAAAAAGCTACAATTCCCTCAACCAAAAGTGAAGGCAATTGTAGCTTTTTTTATTAAAAAATAAAACCAGCGGCACAATCAAAAAAGTTTTTCGTTTCAATATTTATCCTCAGTCAAAATCCAGCGCTCCTAAGCAATTCCTATTGAATCCAACATCCTCACTTTAGGAGTCGCAACAGGAGTCAAAACAGCAAGCTTCACCAAACCCTCCCGTTTGTTAGTCCGCAGACTGTTACCTAAAATCATTTCCGACAAATCCGGCATTTCTTGCCAGCAGCGCGAGCAGAACCAATAAACGCGATTGTGGCGAGCGTGGCGGAGCAATTGAGAGGAGCAACAAGGGCAGCTATTCATGATATTTTAAACCTTCTTTAAGATATGGATCGATAACACATTGATTGCAAATATTGACCAATGCCAGCGCATCTCAACTCCAGACACCAAAATAAAAAAATTCTGTTCGCTAAAAACTCTGAATGTTTCGCAAGTACCACTTTTGGATGCCCAACAGCGACAGCAAAATCAAAAGCTGAATGCTCCAAGGAGCGCCAGAGAAACCCCCAATAAAACAACCGAGTCCAGCCAAAGCCACTAGGACAAAAATATCTTGAGAGGTTTGCCAGTAAATCCAGACTGCCACCAGGGAAAGTACGAGTAGCGAAATGTAAGCTGAGGGCATAGTCATGTTCTCCTGAGGTGTCTGCTGGCAGTCAGGCTCAATCCCTGACGATGTGATTAAACTTAAAGCGAAAACCTGAAGAAGTTATGAAGATAAGAAAGTTGTTACAAAAAGTCAAATACTCCGATGACCTTAATATTTGTCCTGTGAACCAGTGCGCTTGGGCTCAGAATATTTTAGAGGCCAAAGGCTGTGAAAAATAGATACAGCAATTGCTTTCCGACCCTTCACCGAACGCATAAAGGCTAACGGAGCGCAAAAAAAGAGCGTTCATCTATTCGGACTACCGCTAACCCAAGTCTATTGTGTATAGCCTTTCTCACTCATGTGAGGTACAGGTTCTGATTTTAGATTTTAGATTTTAGATTGGGGGATTGAGGGATTGAGGGATTAATTGGTTAATACCTCATCTTTCTGAGAACTGCTATATAAACTACTGAGCTCGTTTCTGCTGCTCGCAACGCAGAAAGAATACCTCTTATAGCGGTTCTCAAAAACATGAGGTATGCCCTATGCCCTATGCCCTATGCCCTATGCCCTATGCCCTATGCCCGACATACCTCACATGAGTGAGAAAGGCTATAGGATAGATTGGTGTGAGTTCGTGTGCGATCGATTAACATCACAAAAAACGGTTAGTCCGCAAAAGCGGACTTCAGTCCGCTCTTCGGAGAACGGACTGAAGTCCGCTTTTGCGGACCTTGCTTAAGTAAGGTTTTTAGTTTTAAACTGATAGGAGGAAAGCCGTCGGGCCTTTCCTCCTGCGTGATATCCCGTGCGATCGCATCGGATATATCTGAGGCACCATACTAAACAAACCCTGTTTTTTAAACGTCTTTCCCTGCAAAAGTAGCGATCGCCAAGCTATATGATGCCACCAACGGGCGCGACGATCTATGCTTCCTTCCAGCCCAAAGCTTCGGCCACCTGAGCCGCCAAAGACATCGGTTCAAAAGGCTTAGCAATGACGCTCACCACTCCCAAATCCGCGAACATCCGTCTGTCACTAGCGAGAGCCTTAGCTGTTAGTAAAATTACTGGAATGTGCTGCGTAGCACGATTAGCTTGTAACTGTTGAAAAGTAGTAGGCCCATCTTGGTCGGGCATCATCACATCCAACAGAATAGCATCAGGCTGTTCGGCAAGAGCCTTAGCCACACCCTCGCGGCCGGAACTCGCGGTTAGCACTTCCCAGCCCCCGACTACCTCAAGACTGACTTGAGCTACTTCCCGAATATCTTCGGCATCGTCAATCACCAAGATACGCTTGGCAGTCAAAATTAACATCTTTTTTATGAATTAGAACTGAATCATCCCACACTAGAGCCTAAATGTGAATATTTTGTAAAGCAAACTATTTTACCATAAAGAAATTACAAAGCCGATCGCTTTTTTGACCCGCATGAATGCGGTGTACTCAAGTTTTAACTGTGCCAGTTCTTTAACTGTATATTTTCAGATCAGTTAAAAAAACAACGCAACTGTCAGCACTTGCGCCCAACCCATGCCAAATCTGGCTTTCGTAATTATTAAATTTTTAAATCTAAAATCTCAACTCTCAAAGGGTATAGCTTCCAGTAAACCCGAGTAGAAATTAACTTTCACTCGCTACTTTTTCCCCGATCGCCGGCAGACTTAAGAAAAAAGTGCTGCCTTCCCCCACAATGCTCTCCACCCACATTCGGCCCCCGTGCTGCTGCACGATACTGCGACAAATAGGCAGCCCCAAACCAGTACCTCCCTTTTGGCGACAATCAGAAACATCAACCTGTTGAAAGCGTTCAAACACCAGCTCCAGCTTGTCTGCGGGAATGCCCCGTCCTTGGTCTTTCACAGCAATCACGATCGACAACGAATTCATCGGTAAGTGCAGGTGGGCGGCAGGCTCAGCAGACAAAAAAGACCGGGACGAAACCGAGTTGAAATCGGCTGTTTCTGCTACGGCCGGATTCTGGGTCAACTCCCCGCTCAGCCAAATTGTACCACCCGCCGGGGAAAACTTTATGGCATTGCTAAGCAAATTTGTCAAGGCCTGAATTAGTCGATCAGGAACACCCCGCAACTGCGCCCCCACAGGCATCACCGACAGAGTAACTCCCGCTTGCTGAGCCATTGCCTGCATTTCGTCGGCCGCCTGCAACATCAGCTCGCCAACATTGCAAATTTGTTTGATGGCGGTGCTGTAACTCGACTCCATCCGCTCTAAATCCAGGATGTCGTTGATCAAGCGCACTAAGCGGTCAGTATTGCTCACAGCAATCTCCAGCATCCGCTTGCCTTTTTGGGGGTGAGCGTCCAGCAGCCCGCTGTTGAGGAGGCCGAGGGCGCCGTGAATCGAGGTCATGGGCGTCCGCAGTTCGTGGCTGACAACGGAGATGAATTCATCTTTCATGCGCTCGATCGCCAGCCGATCGGTGATATCTTTAAAAGTCACCACAGCTCCAATAATTTCGCCTCGTTCCCGCATCGGAGCGACAACGTACTCAACTGGAAAACTGCTGCCGTCTCCCCGCCAAAACACCTCATCGGTAACGCGCCTCACTTCTCCGTCTGCCAAAGTCTCTAAAATTTGAGAATTTACCCACAACGGCAGCTTACGGGCCGCTCCGGCGCCGTTTGTTGCCAGCTCAGACCCAGAATTGAGGTCTGTTGCAGGTGACAACAACTCGATCGCCCCTGGGCGTTCATTGTGCGAACGGTTGATGGTTTCATAGAGCGGTCGATCGATCAATTCCTTCGATTCGCAGCCGGCCATTCTTACCGCCGCCGGATTGACAAAAGTTACTTTTCCTTGTTTGTTCAACCCGCAAATTCCTTCTCCTGCGGAGAACAAAATCATTTCTGTTTGGTGGCGCAGTTGTTCGAGAGCTTTTTCGACTCGCTTGCTGTCGGTAATGTCGCGAGCGATTGTCGAAACACCAGTTACGGCTCCGGTGGCATCTTTAATCGGAGAAATTGTCAGGGACACATCTATCTGTTGGCCGTCTTTCCGCAAGTGTACGGTTTCGTAATGGTCGATCGTAGCTCCTCCCCGAATATTTTCCAGAATTTGCGAGATTTCCCTAGGGCGTTCGGGAATGGCTAAAATTTCGATCGACTGCCCCTTGACTTCCTGCGCGCAGTAGCCATAAATATTCTGTGCTCCTGCATTCCAGCTCTGAATCGTCCCGGCGAGAGTTTGGCCGATAATACCGTCGTCAGAAGACTCGACAATCGACGCCAAGCGCACGAGTTCGTCTCTAGCTTCCTTGTATTGGGTAATGTCGCGACCCAAAATCACGATACTTTTGCGTCTGCCGTCGGGGTGAAATACGGGTACTTTAATCACATCGTAAATTTTTACAGTACCGTTCGATCGGGGAATCACTTCTTCTCCCCTCGAAAGCTGACCTTTTTCCCACGCGGAGCGATCGCTCACCTGACACGCCTGTAGAGCCTCTCGGTAAAAAATGCTGAGCTCTCCTAGCTGACAATCTGTCAGCCCGCGGTATTCATCTGCTGATAGCTCGAACAATTCCAATATCGCTTGATTTGCCTTCTGCCACCTGCCATCGCCATCTTTAAAGCAGGCAATATCTGGCATGGCATTCATCAGCAAGTCCAGATAGGAGTTTTCTCGCAGTGCGGCTTCAACCTGGGCCCGTTTAGCAATTTCCCGTTGCAGGTTTTCGTTTGCCGCTTGCAGCGAGTCGATTAACAAACTTTCTGTAAAAGTACGTTCTTTAATTACTTCTTGAAGTCTGTGGATTTCTAGGGATAGCTCCCTGCGAGCGAACAAATTCTCTACCCGCAAGTGAAGTTGAGCAGCATCTACCGGACTTAGTATCCAATCGTCTATTCTGCGATCGAGTTCTTTTGGACTCAGCTTTAACGGCTGCTCGGAAACAGTAGGCATTTGGGATTTACCAACCAACAAAAACGGTAAAAATATCGGAGCCGCTGCTGCTTTTAATGCTTCTACCAGCGGCCCGATGCGCTCCAAGTTTTCCTCGTCAAGAATGCACAAGTCAAAAGTAATTTGGAGAATCGGAAATTCCGAGTATGGTTCAGAATTTCCATCTAGTACCGTCACCTCATGCTCGGTATTGAGGTGTGCGATCGGCAAATTACATTGTTGGAGGCGATCGATCAAGAACAAAATGCGACTCATTAGTTTGATGAATTCCCAATGACTAATGATTTGATGCAGAATTGAATTCACCCATTATCCGGTTAGCAGTCAAAACTGAATTTCTCAGAAAACAGAGGACTTCCGTCCTCACTACTAACTAATTTTATCGCCAGCGAGCGATCGGGTGCGAGCCGAGCGAGCGAGCGAGCTAGCCATCAACAGAAGCTGAAGGCAGAAGTTAAAAAAAATTTATACTTCTTAAATTTTAATTGTTTGTGAGGTCAAACAATGACTGATCTCAAATACGACCTCAGGGTAATTATACCCTGCCACCAGTTCCACTAGAGCCGTTTCTAGCGCTTGCAGCGCCCGCCAGCAGGCAATCTCGGCAAAAAATATTACCCGAATCGATCGCCCTCAACTGTCACTATCGGGTTTTTACTTATGTATAGCGAGCATTTAAGGTAAAAATTATACTTTTATCCCGTATGTTAGTCATTGGTCATTGTTCAAACAGGTCATTGTTCAAACAGGTCATTGGTCATTAGTCATTTGACAGTGGACATTAGTCATTTGACAGTGGACATTTGACAGTGGACAGTTGGGACTTGGCAGTGGACAGTTGACGGCATCCGGGCGACCTCTACCTGCAAGGAAGACAATTGGAGCAATGAATCGTCTGCTTTGAATTTCTCCTTACAAGGGAGAGCCTTTCAACCAATTTTTTTTGGTAAAATTTTCCGAATTCGCCTGCCAACTGCCGACTGTCCACTGACAACTGCCCACTGCCAACGGCCAACTGTCCACTGCCAACTGCCAACTGTCCACTGACCACTGACCAATAACTAATGACAACTGACCAATGACTACGGCATCCCGATCGCAATCAAACCATCTTCGGGCATAGAGGTAGAATAGCGCTCCCCGGAAGATAAAACCGCAACCAGCCTCATTTGCCAGTCGGGCAGAATCTGCAAATCCGCCCAGGGTACTGCTACCTCCAAACATTTATCCAATCCCACTTGGGCGCGGCTGATGCGGGGATGCCACTCATCGCGCTCTCCTGCTTCCTGAAACCAAATCGATTTCGTCAGCAAATTAATCTCTAACTGATGGTGGAATCGATAGTTGAGCGGTGCTTCGTCGGGCAAATCCGACAGCGGAATCAGACTGTTTTGCATCGTGCGATCGGGATAAAACCAGAACAAATTTAACTGCGGCGGGCAATCAATACCCGGGCGCACTCCAGCATTGAAGTCAACACGCAGGTAAAAATTCAAGTGGTCAACCCCGTACCACAGCCGCTGAATTGCCGAACTCCGGTGCATCGTACCCCGGGCTCCCCCAACTTCAATCCGACCGGCTTTGTCCCAATCCTGTTCGTTGCCGATACCGTCGATAATCGGGTGAATAAAGCTCAGCGGCAGGTGGTCGCCTTGAACCTCGTGGGCCTCTACTTGCCGCAGCACCGACGGCGGTACAGGCTCGCCCAGACCTTGATAAATTGCGGCTACGTGTTCGCGGAAGAGCTGGTCAAACATGGCATCTTGGTTTGAGGTGTGGCCTTCGCCAAACCACCAAAACCAGTCAGAACCTTCGGCTGCATACAGGGCTTCCCAAGCTTCGGGATTGCTTTCTTCTGTGGCCTCCGGATGGTTGGCGAGCAGTTGTCTCGCCGGCTCTAACAAGTCCCAAGCGCGATTTTTTGCCGGATCGCCGATCCAAGTTGTCAGGGAACCGTCTACCCAAGAACCTGTGTGCAGTTGGGCGGCGGGTATTGTTTCGGTGGCGGGGAATTGGTCGAGAAATTCCGAGACGGTGACTAATTTGATATCTGGATTGTGGCTGAGGGTTTCATAGAGCGATTCTAAGAACGGTTTGCCGTCTTGGGGATAGAATTCCCAGCAATTTTCGCCGTCTAGGGCGATCGTCACCAACCAGGGATTTTCTAAAGCTGTTTGGCCGCTTGACTGTCGGTGTTTGAGAGTTCTGCCGATCGCCTCTAAGTGTCCCACCAAATCTGACGCTGCTTTTCTCGGTTCCATGGAACTGTAGGTAAACCCAATCAAATCAGACAATCGGTGATCTCGAAATACGATCGCCAAATCGCCATCAGGAGTTTCTAAACGGTAAGGGCGATATAACAATTCTGGTTCGCAGACATTCCCCGCCCCATCCCGGTTGAAAAAGTGTTTAATTGTCCACCCCAATACTGCCTCATCCGAGACAATCCATTTAAAGCCTTGTTTGGCAATATACGGCAAAATTTCCGGGCTGACTGCTTGTTCCGACGGCCACAAACCCCGCGGTTGACACTCAAATCTGTCTTGATACATATCCCAGGCTTTTCTCAAGTGTCTGGGAATATCTTCTGCCCACTGAAACCGATGTTGTGGCAGCGTCATGTTGGGAATAGCTATGCGGCCGCCGTTGGTGTCAGCCAGCAGCGGTAAAATCGGGTGCGTATAGGGAGTTGTGGAGACTTCCAACTGTCCCTCTGCTTGCATTTTACGGTGCTGGGGAATGATTCTGGCGAGGATTTCTTTTTGTTTTGAGTAGATATTTTCTCGGTCTGCCAGATTGAAATTTTGTCCTTGTTTCAGCCAGCCTGCAATCTGGGGATCGTCCCAAAACAGCGGATCGATCCAAGCTAAATTGTGCCACGCCAACAAGTCGGCATAATCCTGCAACTTCCAGTTTGCCAAACACCACTGAATGCCTTTTTCTTGCCGCTGAGTGTAGAGTTGATCGTAGCGGGGATGTGGCTGAATTAGGGTGTGGTAATTGGCGTCAAAAAAGTGCTGTAAAATAAATTCTTGTTCTTGGCTACTTAAGGTTTCCGCTGGCTTTAGTGTTACCGCCAAGTAAGGGTCTAATGCTTTGTCTGCGATGCAATCTTCTATCTGCAAAATCAAGGACGGAACCAGATTTACTGTTTGATGCAGTTTCGGATATTTGGTCAGAATCAGCACTAAATCTAAGTAGTCTTTGACTCCGTGCAAGCGCACCCAAGGCAGTCGGTAGCTATCTGCTTGGGGGTCAAATTTTGGTGACTGCAAGCTCGGCGAGTTTGACCTGGAACTAATGTCTGACCCAGCCGCGGATGCCCGAGATTTATACAAAGGCTGGTGCTGGTGCCAAATAAAGGCGACGTAGAGAGGGTGTGACATTGGTAATTAGTTATGAATGAGGTAGTTAAGTCTTGTGCAACTTTCCAATAAATTCTACTTCGTTCCCCAAATTCATACTGGCTCTATTGTGGACTGTTTTTTGAAAGTTTGAGTAAGAGTGCTAACTTTCAAAAAAACATTAAAAATGGCAGAATTTGCTCTTTCTGGCTTATGGGGTCGTTAAAAAACTGTCAAAAGTATTGATATAGCAATCCTAATTGATTTTCTAGATATGGAAAACCTCGAATGCTTGCCAGAGAAGGAGTATAGCAAGACAAGGTGTCGTTATCTTTTGAGACTCACATCGGATTGCTATAGAGTGCTTTGGCATCTCCCTCGCCTGAAAAGGCAAGGGGATTGCTAAGACCATAATCTTAGTCTTAAAGCTGTGGACAATTCGCCTCTACAGGCTCAAAAACAACTACCAGTACAAGAGGCATGGCAATTATGCTTAATTCGATCTTGTTTTGCTGTGCTTGGGCGGTTGAAACAGCAGCAGAGTAGCTTCCCGTGTCTTTAGCTTGGGGCTTCCGTCTCCTTCTTTGGTGAATTACTCACTACCGGGCTACATTACCTGTTCGACTTCAGAAATTTCAGGGATAGCCTCGCGCAGGCGGCGTTCAATGCCCATTCTCAGGGTCATGGTGGAACTGGGGCAAGAGCCGCAAGCTCCTTGCAGTCTCAGGTGTACTACCGGGCCGTCGATTTCTACGAGTTCGACGTTGCCGCCATCGGAGATCAGGTAGGGGCGCATTTCATCGAGAACTGTTTCGACGTTATCTCTGGTTAGTGCTAGTGTCGTCATATTTTTTTGCCTTTGTGATGATTTTTTGCTGTTTGTTAGGTTCGATCGTATCCTGAGTTGCTGCAAAATACAGCCGTGTTGCACGCACAACTTCGATCGGTAGGGTGCGCGACTTGTCGGGCACCCTACCCTGTAAGGTTAAACTACTGCTGGTTCTAGCAGTTTGACGTTGGAATAGTTAAACTCGGTTGTTGTCAGTTGACCTTTTTCTTTCGATCGCACTACTTGATTGGTCATCACATAGTAGTCGCCTATTTTGTCAAAGGTATCTTCAAATTCGAGTTCTCTGACGATTTCGTTGGTTTGGGGGTTGCGGAAAACGGCATCGTAGTGACTCGCCAAAGAACCTTCGGGTGTCTCTAAGCTTTTGTGCGTGTCAATTACGAATGCCATGCGGCCCATCACACGGCTGACTTGAGAAATGGACAGACCTCGGATTTTATAGTTCGACCCCATTGAGTCGCCTTGGACTAAAATATCCACAGCCTCGGTGCTGTCCTTCTCGCCCAAGGTGAAAGTATTTTTGCCGTGAGATTGTTCAAATGATGAGCGCTTCCGATGGGTAACAATGTCCCGCATTTGGGTGTAAACGCTCTGCTTTACTTCCTCATCTGCAATACCGCTGACTTCTACTGTCATGTCTGGTTTTATGGAAACATGACCCGTATATACTTCGTCGCCTTGTTTGAGTTCAATATCGGCGCTGTAACCGGGAAAGTTGGCATCCCAGGTGTAACGGTGTTCGTAAGCAGCGCGAAATAAATCGCGAGCGTTAGCTGGCTCTGTCATAAATCTCTCTTTCTATTTAACACCCATCTAGTTTAGCTTAACCGCTTCGGGCGCGGAGTTCAGCGCACAGGCGGGTTTCCGAATCTCGCCTGTGGGTTTGGACAGATGGTGCTAGTGGGTTTTTGTTCGATCGCCACAAAAATCTACTGTCATGTATTGGTTGCTACGATCCGATCGTCAAGTGACGAAATGGCTGGAGGTATAGCCTTTGTCAAAAAGGTGAGGTACAGGTTCTGATTTTAGATTTTAGATTTTAGATTTTAGATTGGGGGATTGAGGGATTGAGGGATTGAGGGATTAATACCTCATCTTTCTGAGAACTGCTATATCGATCGCGGTCGATCGTCCTACAGCAGTTTTAGTTATGGGTTATCTTAAAAAAAACTGGTATTGGCTTGTTACCAGAAAGGATTGGTTGAAAGCGAATCAATTGTAGGGAGAAATTAAAATCAGACTGTTCGTTACTCCCATCCTCTTGGTTCCAGGTAGAGGTCGATGTCAACCCTGTGATAGGCGAGCGGGATCTTCTGTGAATCGTCAACTGTCAATCCAACGACTGCGCTTTTGTGGCTATCAACTGTCAACTGTGCCTGGTCAACTGTCAACTGAATGAAGGGTTGCACCTTTAGCAACTATTAGATAAAACTCCCATTAATAAAATGCTAGAATCAGTCTACAAACATTTAGAAAGGTTGCAGGAACAAGTTAGAGACTTGCCGCCCTTCCAACAGGCAATTTTAAAAAAAGCTGTGGAAGAGCTATCAAATAGTTTGCAGGAAATGGCAGCGAGCAGCCAGTTTGAAAGCGCCACCAGCAAAGCAGCCAAGCTGGTTGAACTAGAAAAAACCAATCACCTGTTGGAACGCACTGTGGCGCAGCAAACAACGCAACTCAGAAAGCTACAGGAGCAGTTGGACAAAGAAATCAGCCAGCACCGCCGGGACAATCTAGCATTGACTAAAAGCGAAGCTAAACTGCAAACAGCCCTGCGGAATTCTCCCGATATAATTAGTATTATCGGCTCCGACGGGCGAGTAAAATACCACAGCGCAGCTCTAGAGCGGATTTTGGGTTACAATTCAGAAGAAAGAATTGGCAAGTTTCACGGCGAGTTAATCCATCCAGACGATTTGCTGGCTTGGCGCTATTATTTTGGTAAGCTGCTAGAAAATCCCGGAGTTGGGAAACCGATCGAATATCGCAAACGTCACGCTGACGGTTCTTGGATCTACTTGGAGTCGATCGGTAACAGTTTGCTTCACGATTCTAGCTTGCAGGGAATTCTGATCGATTCGCGCGAAATCGGGGAACGCAAGCAAGCAGAAATCGCAATCCGGGAGTCGGAATCGCACTACAAAGTTATATCGCAAATTACTTCGGATTTTGCCTATTCTTGGCAGGTACTGCCAGACGGTAAGTTCGCCCCAGAGTGGGCTACAGAAGCTTTTGAGCGCTGCACTGGCAGCCTTCCGAAACAATTAAAATCCTCTGGTTGGTGGAGCTTGGAACTCGTTCATCCTGACGACAGGGAAATCTTAATTAAACAATTAGAAGGTTGTACTTTTAGCCGCACGGGAGCCAACGAGTATCGCATTATCGATCGCCAAAACCAAGTGCGCTGGGTGCGGGATTCATGGCAAGCGGTTTGGGACAAAACTGAAGGGCGGGTTGTCCGTTTGTGGGGCGTTTGTCAGGAAATTACCGATCGCCAGCAAGTACAATTGAAGCTGCAACTGGCGAATGAAGTTTCGCAAGCCCAGATCGCATCGGCGCCGCTGGCGGTTAACTGTATCGGCAATGACGGCACCGCTGTGGCGTGGAACCGCGCCGCTGAAGAACTTTTTGGCTGGACTGCCGCTGAGGTGTTGGGGCAACCTTTACAGAATATTCTGGAAGGACAAAAGCAGGATTTTTACGGGGTGCTGAAGTCTGCGTGTAATGGCAAACTGCAAAATGGTTTGGAAGTGTGTTTGTTGAAAAAAGATGGTAGTTCGATCAATGTTTGGATGTGGGCCGCACCCGTGCGAGATCCTGGCGGCGATATCCTCGGCACTATCAACATCTTTTCAGACCTTTCTGAACGCAAGCGGATAGAGGAGGAACGTCAAAAACTAGCCGCACTCAAAAATATGGAAGAACCTTTTTGGGCGCGCTATGTCAGCCCTTCCAAAATCCCCAAGAAAAATAGCGATAAGTAGGGCTATTGAGTACAAGTTAAAAATTAAAAAATCCTTGCACAGCGATGTTTTGCTGGCGAGTTCGTTTCACTTAAAATAAGTGTTGTAGGTTGGCAGTCAGGACTTTAACTGTGTGAGCTTTATGGAAACTTGGATTCGGAACACTCAAACCTATTGAATCGGTGTCTGGCGACGCAAATAATATGAAAAACACACCCGGATGGTACTTGAAGTAATCGGTAGGCCCTACTCTAGTAAACCGTTATGACCTAAAAATAGTTTTTAACCCGCTGCCGAATTTCTAAATGCCATCCATAGATGCAAATGTCGGCTTTTCTAGGCACAAGACTTGTCTGCACGCTAAACAGCCAACTTTTTACAGATGCTGCTTCAATTTTGACTGTTGCTGAGATTCTTCCTGACTTCTCAACTCGGCTAACTCTGCGTGGGCTTGGCAAGCCTCAGTTACCTGAATGCAATCTAAGACATTACCAATTACCTTGGAAAGGTGGAGAGCCGAACGGTGAGCTTCTTGGATAAAACTTCTCTCCTCTACTGGATCGTCGGCCATATCATCTACGGTTAGTTGAAGATAGCCAATGATGTGATTTAAGGGAGTGCGAATCTCGTGGGATGCCGTCATCAAAAATTGCTTTTTGAGCTGAGATATTTCTTGTGATCGCTGGCTGTTTTGCTGGTAGAGGGTGGCCAGGGCGATCGCGCTTCCGACTTGATCGGCAAGTTCTTGTGCGAATTCGATCTGGCATTCAGTCCAAGGTTGATCGGTCTTACCATTCCCCGACACTCCCTTCTCGCACCGATGCAAGCTAATTATACCATTAGGTTGTTGTTGATAAGCCGTAGCCACCACTAGCACCGAGTTTCGTTCAAAAGGATCGTCGGTTTGAAAACCATCTATTACCACCGGTTCGAGGGTGGCTAGAGCTTGAACTATATGAGGTGCTGATCTCAGCGAGATTTCTATTCCCAGCATGGGTAGAAATGGTTCTTGACAGTATTCAGCAGCTACTTTGACTTGGAGGTTAGAACCTTGATAAGGACAAATGATGCAGCGGTTGGCACCTAGTGTTTGTCCCAGACTATTTACGGTTTGCTCCCAAATGGCATCGAGATCCAAACTTCGACGAATCTTTCTACCAATTTGGAGTAACAGTTTTTGCGATTGAGCTGATATTTGCTGATTCATAGCAACCGTTTTCTCTAAAACTGGCAAAATTGTATCACCCCGCCAACACAGCAGGAATTTAGTGAACTTGCCAGCCCCAGATTGTCCTACTCGGGATATACGTAATTACACTTATATTTTGCCACACAATGTTAAAAAATACTTGGCAGACTCATGAACTTTATCATATCTTTATGATTCTCACATAAAATGTGAAGCGTCAATTTTTCTTAATATTTCTTTATATTAGGGTGCTGAATCTGAGTTAGTCCTCTGACTTGGCGTTAAGCTCTCGTGAAGTGCGTGTTGCAGAGATGGATTGGGTGGTGGAAGCCTTCAGGGGGACAGACCGAGGTGAAGTCTTATCCGTACCCATCGGGTTCAACTGATGCGATTTCTGAAGGCGACACGGAATTGACGGGGCGACGGTCTGAGTAGAAAATACCTAAGGGGGGAGCTTGGTAGCGGAAGTTGTAACAAATGATACTAGGAAGCCACAGAAAACACACTATGATAATTGCCAGTTAATTGTGGATAACTTTGTATGCGAGAAACAAAAGTTATGGATACAGCGATCTAGAAATTCTGAGAAAGATGAGGTATTCACCAATTAATTAACAGTTCCTCAATCCGAAGGCGGCTCGGGGAGCCGCAGGGCTAATCTGAAGTCGAACAATGGAAAATCTTAAATCTTAAACCTCAAGTTGTACCTCATGTATGCGATGCAGGCTATATAGCAATGCTCTAGTGGGTGCTACAGAGTGGTAATTGGGGAAAAGGTAAAAAAAATGGCCAGTACCTCACGAAAGTTGAGAACTCCTATAGCTCAATACGGTTCACTGTAGGGTAAGGTTCGAGCGTCACCGTTCTCCCCTCCCCTAAGAACCGGACATGAGAGTTTCCAACTCATCCGGCTCAAGCCTTACTTCAAGCTAGTTGTCTTGGTTTTTATATGTACCTGTTTGTGACACGGTGTGTGTAGGTGCTGAAGATTGCTTATGTCGTCTAAGCCGCCCTGAGCAACAGGTACTATGTGGTGGGTTTCGATTTCCTCGCTATTAAATAGAGACTGTCCGCAGACTGGGCATTTCCAATTTTGATTTTGTGCTACTAGATAGTATTTGCTACCTTTTGCCCAGTAGGATTTGCCCAATTTTTGGTTTCTTTTGTCCCAATATTCTTGTAGCGAGGGGTCATCTGGGCTAGCTGTTCCTGCGACTTTAACATGGCGTTCTATGGGGGTATATGCTATGGGATATAGAGACATGATTATTTCTTTATCATAGCGGTTGCTTACATTACAAGCAAATATCCATTTAACACCATTTATAGTCTTGAAGTAGCTTTTATAAACCCATTTTGAGTTTTTGTTGGGATGTCTACGCTTCGCCCAACGCCAAAGGTATTGCCACACTCTTGATGATATGTAGCCGAAGGTTTCTTTACTAACTTGACCTTTGTAATAATTAGCAAAACCTCGGAGAATCGGATTTAGTTTGGCGATTAGTTCTTCTTGTTTGGCTCCATTCATAACTTTTATTTCTTTGCCAATCCGTCTACAGAAGTCTAAGACTTTTTGTTGAGATGGCTTGACATAAAGCTTACCATTGTAGTGGCGATGGTTAAATCCAAGAAAATCGAAACCTTCTGCCATTGACGTTATACACGTTTTCTCCTCGCTTAGTTCTAGTCCTCTTTCTGATAACCATTGCTGAATCTGGAGTTGGGTTTGTTCGAGACTCCCTTTGTCTCTAGCTGTGACGATAAAGTCGTCAGCATATCGAACCACACCTAATTTCGGGTTGGTGGACTTTAAATGAGTTTCTAGTCCATGCAATCCTATATTGGCTAGCAATGGCGAGATTACGCCCCCTTGTGGTGTGCCTTTCTCTGTGGGATTGTATTTCCCTTCAAAGAAGAATCCAGCTTTTAACCATCCTTGAATTAAGCTTCTTTTAGGGAAGTTGTTAATCATATTGAGGATGGATTCATGAGCAATATTATCGAAGAATCCTCGAAGGTCTGCTTCTAAAACCCATTTGTCATTACTGCCTTGTTGTTTGTGTAATAGTCTATTGACATTTTGCACAATTGCATCTTGACAACTTCTGCCTGGTCTGAATCCATAGGAATTAGGCTCAAACATGGCTTCCCATTCAGGTTCTAGTGAATTCTTTATTATTGCTTGTTCGATTCTGTCGCGCACGGTTGGGATTCCGAGCGGTCGTTTCTTACCATTGGGCTTCGGTATCTCTACCCGTCTGGTTGGTTGAGGGATTTCTCCTTTCCAAGTATTTACCAGGGTCACTCGTTGCGCTGGGGTATTGATTATTTCTTTGTCAATTCCTGCCGTTGCTTTACCTTTGTTGGTCTGAGTGATACGTCGAACAGATAATAATAAGTTTGCGTAGCTTCGTTGCATTAACTTTTGTAGACTCCGTAGAGTCTTGAAGTTACCAAGTTTTCTAGCACGAAAGATTCGTTGTCGTAGATTCTTAACAAGTTTATAGACTTTGTTCCATTTAATATGGCTCCAGTCTTTTAGTTGTTTCCTTAGTCGGTTTGTAGACATTACTGTCTCCATCTAACTTGTCCTCAGATTTAGTTTCTTTAACATTTGTCTTTCGTATAAGACCCAGATGAAGTCTGCTATTCCTTTCGGTCAGAGGCAAATTTGGAACCTCTATCTAACTCATTACAAGCTAGCATTCGCTTGATCATCCATCCTCTACCCTCCAGAGAGTTCTGTCTTTGTTGCCTCGGACTTACTAAGAGTATTCGACCTCTCTTAGACTCTGTAGGGTTTACCTTGTTGTATCGTTTAGTTATCTGTCCTCATTTAGATGCTGTCTATTCTACGACGGGATTTATATTCACACGATTCAATGACAATTAAACATTGAATCTGCCCGTGTACCTTTTGGTTAGAGCCTATCAGCCTGATTTGGCTCCCGGGAGCCATGACGTAGTTTAAAACGACAATTCATTTATATTCATCGTGTGAGAACTCCCTCTTGCCTCTATACCAGATTAGGCTTCCAGTATCGATTACTTTCGTGGTCTGCACTCCGCCGTTTTCATTACTTACTTGGGCGTGACCGAACTCTAAATGGAGTTCTTTACGTGAGGGTAAGGGGTGTGAATCCCTTAGACGAGTAGGCTCCTCGGACTAAACGACCTTTTCAAGTCGCGCTAGGAGATGACAACAGGGAAAACAATAGAAAAATTGACAAGGAGATGGCTTTGATCGCAGATCGCATTCATGTATAGCG
Source organism: Microcoleus sp. bin38.metabat.b11b12b14.051 (assembly GCF_013299165.1). NCBI lineage: Bacteria > Bacillati > Cyanobacteriota > Cyanophyceae > Oscillatoriales > Microcoleaceae > Microcoleus > Microcoleus sp. bin38.metabat.b11b12b14.051. The sequence continues at coordinate 397,314 of NZ_JAAFKD010000001.1, read as the reverse complement.
TTCATCTCCAAGGATAATTTTAAGTGAACCGTATTGCCCTATAGCTATTTTTTTCCTGATGCGGTATTGTGGCTGGGTTTGTGGTTGTTAGTCATTCCAGATTCCTGATTGCTGCAACGTCCGGATGACCAATTACCAATTACCAATTAGCGCAGTTTATTTTTTAAAGAGTGGTTTTTGATACAGCGGTACAGTAAAAGTAACAGTTGAGCCGAGTCCTTCACCCATGCTGTAAAAATTTACCGTACCGCCCATTGCTTCTACGAGTTTTTGAGAAATAGCCAATCCCAAACCGGTGCCGCCGTATTGCCTGGTACGAGCGCCGTCTACCTGAAAAAATGACTCAAATAATTTGTCTTGCTTGTCGAGAGAAACGCCAATTCCTGTATCGGCGACTCGGATTTTCACGATTCCGGGGAACTCGCGATCGCGAAATGTCACTTTTTTCTCGATCGCCTCGGCACTGATGCGAATGCCCCCTTCTTGGGTAAATTTAATGGCATTGCCGGTCAGGTTCAACATTACCTGCAACAGGCGTTGGTAGTTGCCGTACAAAATAATTTCGTTTTCGGGGGCGGGTTTTTGGATCTGAAATTGCAGTTGCTTTTGCTGCGCTTGAACTTGGGTAAAATTCTCTACTTGCTGCAACAGTTCGCTGAGTTTGACTGGTGCTAAGTCTAACTGCATTTTGCCAGCTTCAATTTTAGCGATATCCAAAATATCGTTAATCACGTTGAACAAGTGTATTGCCGATTTATAAGCTTCTTGGATAAATTGGCGCGCTTCTTCGGGGTCATCGGCCATGCCGTCTACAACCAGTTTCAGGAAGCCGAGGATGCCGTTGAGGGGGGTGCGGAGTTCGTGGGAAGTATTGGCAAGAAATTGACTTTTAAGCTGGGAAAGAGCTACGGCTTCGGCGCGGGCCTCTTCTAGTTCTTGGTAAAGTGTAGCGTGGGCGATCGCGCTGCCGACTTGAGCGACTAACTCGCGGGCGAATTCGAGTTCGACAGGACTCCATGCAGGGGAAGTGCCGCAGCGGTGCAAACAGATCAAGGCATTGGGTTGGTCTTCGTAGGAAGTAGCTGCTACGAGCACGGAATGGCGTTGGAAGAGATCCGTGACGGGGGAGGCGTAATCGACTGCTACGGGTTTTAAGGTGGCTAAGGTTTGAATCCACCCTGGCTGTTCGGCTGCGCGCAGTTCTAATCCGAGCATGGAAGAGTAAGGTTCTTGGCGGTACTCGGCTACTACTTTAAAAGTTTTCGATTGGAGATTTTCGATTTGAGCCGATGACAGGGGAGGCGACGTATCGCTAGCAATTGAGTGTGGAAATTCGGCTGCTGGGGTTGACAAATTTGGCGGGTTTTCTGAGGCCAACGACGGGGAGGATTTGAGGTTTTCGCTGTCTTTTTTGTAGGAACAGATGATGCAGCGGCTGGCGTTCAATACTTGACCCAAACTGTTAACTGTTTGCTGCCAAATTGTGTCTAGGTCGAGGGTTCTGTGCAGGTTGTGAGCGATTTGGGAGATGATTTTGCGATCTATTTCCGAGTACGGAGGGAGCGCTCGACCGATGCGGCTGGCTGGATACAGCATTTGTTGGCGGGCGTCCGACGGGGATGCTAAAGCAGGGTAAGGTATGAATTCAGGGGAATCTGGCGAGTATTCTGGGGGTTTGTCAGACAGCAGCCTTCCCATCACCAAGACTTTGGTGGCTCGGCCGTTTGACTCGATCGCCGGAGTGACTGTCAAATCGAACAGAAAATATTGTCCGGCGCGCCAAAATTGATAGCTGAACCGTTCCGGTACGAGGGTTTCGATCGCTCTACGCAAAATCTCGAGATAAGGCTCAGGGGCGATGGGTTGCAGAGTTTCGCTCAGGGGGCGATCGACAATTTCTACTGCTGTGAGGTTGTACTGCTCGGCTTTTTGCCAGTAAAAAGATAGATATCTACCCTTTGCGTCTTGGGTAAATACTAATTCTGCCCCTAACTCTTGAAAAAAGGCTGTAGAGGCGAGGCTCGATCGCCGCCGAAAATCTGTGTTATGGTCCATCAGAGTTGGGGATAAAAGTAGTTCGGATTTTTGACTATTGAGTTTTTAATGCAAAAACCAATACTCAAAATTGTTTTGGGCTTCGATCGTTAAGTTGTGAGTTATTAATCAACTAAGAAATTACCGATATTTAATCTATCCAATCAAATCCGGTAACTGCGGAACTATACGCTGCTGGCGATGGTTCCGCTCGTAGTGCACCCCGAAAAATCTGATTCCGATACCAACGAAAACTATATTATTTACTCAACTCTACTCATATTTCCCAACTATTTGATGCTGCCCAGATTGGGTTTTTAGTTAGGGATGAACTCTAAATTTATTAATTATTAAATTCACCCTTCAACTCAAAATTCCAAACATTTTTTCTTTACCATTTTGGGGCATTAACCTATCAAAATTATGATTTAGGAATTAGTAGCCTAAACAAACAGATTAACGATCGACTTTGAAGATTATGTCCCTATTTGAGACTGCGAACAACTCGAGTCGGGAGCTGGCGGGCGCATTTTTGCCCCCACCTTAAAGAGTTTCGAGGTTCGGAGATAGCTCAGGGAACTCCGAACAACCTGTGGCTTTCGCCGCCCCACCCGGAACTCGCGCGCCACCCAAGCAGCGACGAAAGCCTCAGTCGTTCCACTCGCCCCGGGGCGGGACTGGCGGGTTGCGGCGCAAACTCATAGCTTGATCGTCTTCGCGGCGATCGCCTCTGAGCCACTGCTTGATGGCTGTTTCAATCACTTTACTGGGGTCATTTGTCAAGTGCTTAATTTGGTCTAGCAGCTCAGAATCTATATGGATAGATAGTTCGACTTTTTCTGAAGAACTGTGAGATGGTATGCTTGACTCGCTCATAGTTAAAAAATCCTAGTTTTAATTCTTAAGTTTCAATTCCTTCTAGGAATTTACGCCTTTTTGTTTTGAAGGAAGTGATTGAGTACCTCTAGTAGAGATGCACAGCGGATGAAAACCTATACTTGTTTACACGCTTACCGTCCCGCTTCCGTCATTTGACCAAATTATGTGTTGCTTGTCAAGCGCTACCAACCAACTCGTCACCAATATTTTTCAGTTTGCTATGGGCCTCTGTAGAGCAACTCGCTCCCAAAAATGGATACAACCGCCCGACAATCGTCACCATCGGCCCCAAATTTTAGACTTCTGCTCGAACTCCCAGATTTATCTGTTGTGCAGTATCTCTACAATCGTTCTCCTCTCTTGGGACTCGACGCTCGCGCTCGCTGAAGTCTAACGCCGAAGTCTCAAATCTCCAATCTAAAGTTGTGCAGTAAATCTAAAATCCTTGTTTTGTCTTCCGAATCGAGGCGAGGCTCGCGCTCGCTGAAGTTTGACGCCGAAGTCTCAAATCTCCAATCGAAAAATGGAAAATCGACGGACTGGGCTGGAAGTTTGAGAAGCGATGCTGCCGATCGGCTTTTTCTCAACTGTTCCAGAGTTTTCTGTAAAATAACAGAGACAAAAGTTTTTCTGAGCAGGGCGTCTAAGCTATAGTTGCCTAGAAATATAGCATAAATACAATGGCTTTGTCAACCCAAAGTAGATAAAAAATTAAATTCTATTTAAGTCTATAAATGACTGTAGATTGAATGAAGTTTTATAATACGACAAAAGTCAATCTTTTGCCAATAGGTTTTTATGACAAGCGTTCCTGTATCTCGCATTCGTAATTTTTCGATTATTGCTCACATCGACCACGGAAAATCCACTTTGGCCGATCGCCTGTTGCAGGCGACTGGGACTGTGAAGGCACGGGAAATGAAGGAGCAGTTTTTAGACAACATGGATCTCGAACGCGAACGTGGCATTACGATCAAGCTGCAAGCGGCTCGGATGAATTACACTGCCAAGGACGGTCAGGACTACGTGCTGAATCTGATCGACACTCCCGGACACGTGGACTTCTCTTACGAGGTTTCGCGATCGCTCGCTGCTTGCGAAGGTGCGCTGCTGGTGGTAGACGCTTCTCAAGGCGTGGAAGCACAAACCTTGGCAAATGTCTACCTTGCCTTGGGAAACAATTTGGAAATTATTCCGGTTTTAAATAAAATTGACCTACCGGGGGCGGAACCGGAACGGGTAAAAGGGGAAATTGAAGAAATTATCGGTCTCGACTGTAGCGGGGCGATCGAGGCTTCTGCTAAGGAAGGAATTGGTATTGATGAGATTTTGGAGGCGATCGTAGAATTCGTGCCGCCGCCGCAGGATACTGTGGAGAAACCGCTGCGGGCGCTAATTTTTGATAGTTATTACGATGCTTATCGCGGGGTAATTGTGTATTTCCGGGTGATGGACGGAAGTGTGAAAAAGGGCGATCGCGTGTTGTTGATGGTTTCGGGGAAGGAATATGTCATTGATGAATTGGGCATCCTGTCACCGACACAAGTACAAGTAGATGAATTGCACGCGGGGGAAGTTGGTTATCTGGGCGCGGCAATTAAGGCGGTAGCTGATGCTCGCGTTGGCGATACGATTACTTTGGTCAAAAAGCCTGCACCGGAGCCTTGGCCTGGTTATACGGAGGCTAAGCCGATGGTTTTTTGTGGCTTATTCCCGATCGATGCTGACCAGTTTCCAGACTTGCGGGAAGCTTTGGAAAAACTGGAACTTAACGATGCGGCGCTTTCCTATGAACCGGAAACTTCTAGTGCGATGGGATTTGGTTTCCGCTGCGGTTTCTTGGGTTTGCTGCACATGGAAATTGTGCAGGAAAGATTGGAAAGAGAATACAATTTGGATTTGATTGTTACGGCTCCTTCTGTGGTTTATCAAGTCACAACAATTAAGGGAGAAGTGTTAACAATTGACAATCCGAGCCACTTACCCGATCCTCAGTATCGCGAGAAGATTGAGGAACCTTATGTGCGGGTAGAAATGCTATCGCCGGAAACCTATGTCGGCGCGCTGATGGAGTTATCTCAAACTCGGCGGGGCATTTTTGTGGATATGAAATATCTGAGTCAGGGGCGGACTACGCTGGTTTATGAGTTACCTTTGGCGGAGGTGGTGACGGACTTTTTCGATCAGATGAAATCGCGATCGCGCGGTTATGCGAGTATGGAGTATCACATCATCGGTTATCGCGAAAATCCGTTGGTGAAATTGGACATTTTAATTAATGGCGATCCGGTTGATGCTTTGGCGATGATCGTGCACCGGGATAAGGCTTACAATGTGGGCCGTGGCTTGACGGAGAAACTGAAGGAATTGATTCCTCGCCACCAGTTTAAGGTGCCGATTCAAGCGACTATTGGCGCTAAGGTGATTGCTTCGGAACATATTCCGGCTTTGCGGAAGGATGTGTTGGCGAAGTGTTACGGCGGCGATATTTCGCGGAAGAAGAAGTTACTACAAAAGCAGGCGAAGGGTAAGAAGCGGATGAAGTCTGTGGGTACTGTGGATGTGCCGCAGGAGGCTTTTATGGCTGTGCTGAAGCTCGATCGCGATTCGTAATTTGTGTGTTGGGGCCGATCGCAAGTGCGATCGTCCCAATATTGGATGTACGGGTGGCCAGAAACCGGGTTTTTCACGAAAATCCACAGGTTCCAGCCCGTAGAATTGGTAAAAACCCGGTTTCTTTGGTGTGGAAGTGCGATCGGGAATTTGTGCGATTATGTGCGATCGGCTTTGTGAGCGAGGCAGCCCGTTATAATTAAGGGCATAATTGAAGCGGATAATGAAAAGGCTCTGGCTGTTGTGGAATAGTTAATGCACCGACGCGATCGCACTCCTGAAGAAGATGAGATATATGAGTTAGTGATTGCATTAATCGAAAAGTTTGAACAAGAATTGTATGCACCAGGAGCAGATGATTATCGCCAAATTGTTTAAAATTGGTATTAAATCGAGCGATCGACAATATGAGAGCGCAACCACTCAGTAAAGTCATCGCGGGCGATCGCACTTGATGCGACTTGTAAAATAATTTGTTCTTGCTCATCCACAGGTGCAGAAATTTCAAATCCGTTCAAAACTAAAAAGACTTCCATTGCTGCGTGGCCGATGCGTTTGTTACCATCCAAGAAGGGATGATTTTTAATTAAAGCAAAGCCAATAGCGGAAGCTTTTTCTACGATAGTTGGGTAAAGTTCCTCCCCGCCAAAGGTCATGCGCGGCTGAGCTAAAGCTGACTCTAATGCTCCTAAATTGGCGATACCAGATACTCCGCCAGACTGCTCGATAATGCGGCGATAAAGTTCTAAGACTTCAGTTAAAGTTAGATAGCGCATTATGCCAGTTTTTGGTAGAGTTCAGCATTCTTTTTGAGGACGTATTCCATAGAGTTTTCAAAGGCTATTTCTGGTGTTGCGAGCAAGCTTTCGGCGCTCATGAGTAGTAATGCTTCTAGTGAGATACCCAGACTAGAAGCTGTTTCCTGTAGCTTGAGAAGACGTTCGTCGGGAATGGTGATGGTAATGGTTTGCATTCTGTTTGTAACTTTGACGATACTCTGAGTGTAGCACGTCAGTTATTTTAGGCCGATTCGGGTTGTTTGAAAGGGCGATGTCTGCGGCTGGCTACACGCACTTTTTGCCGAAGGGCGATGCCTTCGGCAAATAAATGATTACAGATTACTCATTATCCTCATCATCATCCGGGCCAAATAAATCGCTAGCTTTACTACCCAAAAGTCCAAAAATCGCACCCACACCCATATTCCAAGTAGTATTGCAACTCTCAAAAATCCGAAGTTGTTGGGGAGATAGACTATCTTTAGTACCAAGCGATACACACACGCCTCCAGAAAGTAAAGTCAAACAAATCACGCTGAAGAAGACTTGCTGGAAAGCTGGGGGAATTTGAGGAGGAGTATTTTTAGGAGTCATTTGAGTAGATTTCCGTTTAGCGGGTGTGATATTGGATTTAGTTTTCATGATTGCTACCTTTTATTGAATATGTTTTAATCTTAAAACCTCAAAGCTTGAAATTCAGCCTGTGTATAGGTTTCAGTTACTATGAGTTTGGTATGTGTTTGGGATGCGTTTGGTTGGCGATCGCTTATAATACTGAAAAGATTTGTAATTTGGCTATGCCGCAATCAACGCTCAAAGCATCAGAGGCTGGAATCGAAAAAGCAGAAAGAGCTCGCATAGATAAAAGCTGGAGTCGCCAAGACTTAGCGGGTTACGCTGTGGTGGAAGGCGAAAAGCCGGATGGTATTGATAGACAAACAATTAATAAATTTTTCAACCTAAAAAATGTCAAGCACCAGTATTTTGTGGCAATTTGCAGGGCTTTAGGATTGGATTGGGAAGACATTAGAAATCCCAATATAACTACGCATGGGGGCCCAGAAACCGGGTTTTTTCACGAAAATACTTCGTTGCAGTCCACAGATTCGGTGAAAAACCCGGTTTCTTCGATCGCAGTGGATAATTCCGACTACAATAATCCCTTTATTCCCCAGCATGGTAAAATAGACGACCCGCGATTTTTATTTGGCAGAGAACGGGAAATTCGGCGGGTATTCGAGACGCTGAATAGTGGCAGTAGTGTAGCGATAGTGGGCGAAAGGGCGATCGGCAAAAGTTCTCTGCTACAAGCAATTTACCAACAAGCACCAACTCAACTTCGTCCTCAGCGTCAACCTATTTATCTCAACTTGCAAAATATTTGCGACGAAGATGATTTTTACGGTGCTTTGTGCAGCTTTATAGGTATCGAAACAGTCAAGGGATTTTTACTGCAACGAGCTTTAGAATCGCACCGATTGCTGTTGCTTTTAGATGAAGTTGAAAAAATGACCTGGGATGGATTTACTAACCAAATACGCGGGCAATTGCGGGGTTTAGCAGAGGGAAGCAACGCACCTTTGCGTCTAGTTGTGGCGGCCTGCACCTCTCTCGATATGCTGTTTCCTGACAGTCAAGACCAAAATATGACTTCTCCTTTCAAAGGAATTTGTATTGAGGAAACACTGAAGCGATGGGATGATGAAATCTGTCGCAAATTTATTGCAAGTCGCCTCCAGGCTGACTGGTTAACACCTGTTCCCGAACCAGTCTGTTTTACAGAGGAAGAAATTGCGGGTTTAATTGCTGAAAGTGGCGGTTATCCTCAGAAATTGATGCAATTGTGCCATCAAACTTATGCTCGTTATATTAACAACGATACTAACTCCGACTTAAATACTCCGTCAATCTCTTAGTCCGCGAAGGCGGACTTTGTTTGTGTAGACGCGGTTTCAACCGCCGAGTAATCTTCGTTTTTGTAGACTACCGAGTAATCTAAAAACTTATGAATCAAAACCATCACCCCGTACCTCGGTTAGATTTAGCTCCAAAACTGAAGCGCCCTCTTTCTTTGTGGAATCCTTTAGATTACCTGCGATTGTTATATTGGGTGTTTTTCTTTCCTCAAGCTGTGCGACGGTATGAGTTTACTTTTGGCGGTGAATCTAATTTAGAAGACACCAAAACCTGGCGAGAAAAGTGGGATTGGTTGCGTCAAAATCCCATTCAGCGTCAGTTAATTTTGCAAGGCTTGATGTTAATCATTGTTATCCCGATAGGCTTGAGTAGACTTTTGGAGGAAATAGGCGTTTCTATCGATTGGCGGAGCGTGGTGGGGGGCGTGGCGTTCGGCGTGGTGGGGGGCGTGGTGGGGGGCGTGGCGTCAGGCGTGGCGTCAGGGTGGAATGGCTGCACGACAGATGCTTGCCCGTTCCGTCCGGCCCCCGGGCCAGGGCCAGTTTTGGGCGTGGGACGTGGCGTGGCGTCGGGCGTGGCGTTGGGCGTGGCGTTGGGCGTGGCGTGGGGCGTGGCGAGGGGCGTGGCGTTGGGCGTGGCGTTCGGCGTGGCGTTCGGCGTGGCGATCGGCGTGGCGATCGCACGTCCTGAAAATTGGCTTTTCGCTGTACCGTTTACGCTACTTCAGCGCCAACAACAAAATAGACAATTTCCTCACATTACCCCGCTTCCCCTGCCCTACCTGTCTGTTCAAATAGCTAATTGGCTGAGGCGGGATTGGGAAACAGGATTGCACAACATTGACGAACTACTAAAATTTACTCTTCAGTTTATCCCTGTTATTCAAGCTGTAAATCGCGTACTAGCAGAGACACCAAGAGACCAAATTATCTATCGTATCTCTCAATTATCAGAAAATCCTTATGATTGGAAGTTAGTGCATTTTGCCTCAGCTTCCCTCAGTGAAACCATGAAGTCAGAAGCAGTAGCAAGTTTTTTCATCATCGCACCTTGGAAACAACAAATTCAAGCTCGTTTTCAAACAGAAATTCGTTTAAATAGTCCTGCCCGTGCCTCTGCTGCTGGTTTCTGGTATCTCCACGAACAGGAACCAGAGAAAGCTACAGCAGCTTTTGCTGTAGTCCGAGATTTGCTTTATGGAGAAGAGATGTTTACCTTAGCGCAAATTCTCACAGGTTTTCACCAAACATCAGAACTAGCCGAAATAGCTGCCTTGAAATTGCCACCTTCCCCAAATCCACCTGTGCTGCGCGGGACTACTTGGGAAGTAATTGCCTCTCTACGACGGGTAATTGCCGATGTTCAACTCGTTCAGAATAGCGTATCTCGTTATGCCCGTCCCTTGGCGCTCCTCCGAGCATTAGGTGAACTTGAAACTATCCTAAAACGTTCAGATATTATACCAAAACCCGAACAAGATTTAATTATTAAAACTGCCAAAAAATGGCTAGAGATATTACTGCAATTGACAATAGAAATAGGAGATATTTCAATTACTCAACCTGTGAGTAACCCCTATGTAATCGGCGATCCAGTCCAAGGCAATCTGTTTGTCGGCCGCGAAGACATCATCAAACAGCTAGAGGAGTTGTGGGTAAAGGGCGATCAATTGCAATCTGTTGCTCTCTACGGTCATCGGCGGATGGGCAAAACATCGATCTTGTTGAATGCTAGCAACTGCCTCGGAGCAAGGGTACAGGTAGCCTATGTCAACTTGCTGCTGGTGGCAGATTGTTCTCAAGGAGTCGGCGAACTACTAATATTCGTCACCGATGCCATTGCCAAAATAGTCAAAATTGCTCCTCCGGCAGATAAAGATTTACTCGATTTGCCCTACATCACTTTTCGACGCTACATCGAACAAATCATCGGAAATATAGAAGGTGGATTAATTATTGCTTTAGACGAATTTGAAAAAATCGAAGAATTGATAAACGCGGGGAAAATCGCACCAGATTTTATCGGTTTTTTGCGCGGCATGGTGCAAATGAGTTCTAAAATCGCCTTTGTGTTTGCCGGATTGCACACCTTAGATGAAATGACCGGGGATTATTTCAATCCTTTTTTTGCTAGCATTATCCCCATCCGAGTTGGTTTCCTGAATTCACCTGCAACTAGCCAAATTTTAGCCAATCCCGATGATGATTTTATCCTCGACTACAAACCCGAAGCACTCGATCGCATTTACGAACTAACCGGCGGCCAACCCTATCTCACGCAATTAATCGGATTTCTATTAGTCCGCCACTACAACGACCAAGTATTTGAAATCGGACGCCCCCGCGATCCAATGTTTAGCATAGAAGATGTGGAAATAGTCATCAATGACCCTGATTTTTTCAGCAGAGGTCGCTACTATTTTACAGGAGTTTGGGGTCAAGCAAGCGAAGGCGCACCGGGACAACAGCAGATTTTAAGAGCATTAGCACCTCATTTAGATGGAATGAATTGCGACAGTCTGAGTGCAGAAATAGGGATGGATAGAACAAGTTTAGAGGAAGCATTAAAAACTCTGGAACGCCACGATGTAGTTCAACAAAGTGATGGTTGCTACTGTATTAGTGTGGAACTATTTCGCCGTTGGGTTCAGATGTCATTGGGAGGGAACGGGTAGATATACCGTTGAAAAAACAAGCTTGGTACAATAGAATTGTTTGGTTTATTTCGTCCACCCAATGTATAAGGTGCGTCGCGATGAAATTGTCGATTTAAGTTAGGGATTGATCGCAAGCGACGCACCCTACGAATACTGTAGGGTGTGTCGCCATTGACAATTCTCAAGAAAAAAGCGACCATCTAATAGCGACGCACCTCTTTTTTTAAAGCTCTGTAGGTGCGTCGCGATGAAATTGTCGATTTAAGTTAGGGATTGATCGCAAGCGACGCACCCTACGAATACTGTAGGGTGTGTCGCCATTGACAATTCTCAAGAAAAAAGCGACCATCTAATAGCGACGCACCTCTTTTTTTAAAGCTCTGTAGGTGCGTCGCCATGAAATTGTCGATTTAAGTTAGGGATTGATCGCAAGCGACGCACCCTATGAATACTGTAGGGTGTGTCGCCATTGACAATTCTCAAGAAAAAAGCGACCATCTAATAGCGACGCACCTCTTTTTTTCAACCTCTGTAGGGTGTGTCGCCATTGACAATTCTCAAGAAAAAAGCGACCATCTAATAGCGACACACCTCTTTTTTTCAACCTCTGTAGGGTGTGTCGCCATTGACAATTCTCAAGAAAAAAGCGACCATCTAATAGCGACGCACCTCTTTTTTTCAAGAATCCAGGACACAAACCCAACATTTTTGTGGAATCAAGCTTTTTTATAAACCGATTGGTAGGGTGAAGTGACTAAAGTCTGGAAGTACGATCGCACTTCCACAGTGCTAATACCATTTCCGCCCCTTCCCTTCAAATCTCCTCTTCCTCTTCACCGCTAGACTCGCCTGAAAAAAGTAATTCTATATCCCGATAACCGCTGACTATTCTCACAATTTCAATATTTCCACTGACAACTCGATAAAAAATCAAGTAATCTTCTACTAAAAAACTCCGCAAATCCAGCTCCAATTCATCCCGACTTCTCCCCATACTTGGAAAATCAACCAATAACTTGCACTGCTGCTTAATCGCTTCCTTCAGTCTTCTAGCAGAATCCGGGTTAAACTGAGCAATATAGCGGACAATCTCTTTCAATTCACGCTTCGCTGAAGGTGCTAAAATATACCGAGTCATTACTTAACCTCCTCAGCTTGCTGCATTTGCGCTTCTATCCGACAAATATCTTCCTCGATTTCATCAAATACCTCTTCGCCATCCATCCCTTCACCGCGATCTAATTCTTCTATCCCTACTCGAATTTTTTCCTTCAAGTCAGCAAGACGCTTCTCTTTAATGCGATCGCGCTCCCACAACAACCGCAAAGCTTCCCCTACCATCTCACTCGCTGAGGAATATTTACCTTTTTTAACCTGTTCTTGGATTAACTTTTCGAGTTCTGAAGTCAAAGATATATTCATCACAATTTGCTCCGCTATCGACAATTTTATGATATCGCTTTTAACAGTAGATTAGATCGATCGCCCTTTTCTGTCTCAGCTTAAACCGATTGCGAGGGCGATCGCCACCAAAAAGTGCGATCGGGCTCCTATCCCGAGCGTAAATCCCAAGCGTCAACTCACCGATATTTGAATGCACGGGGCAGAAGTCAAAACTAATACCGCCGATATTCCCACAGTCGATCGAGCAGTTATCGACTTTTTGCTCCTGACTTCGACTGCACAACATATTGTGAGTCTTAAGGTTTTACAAAATACAGCACATATCAATTAATTGTACAACTAATTAATAGTCTGTTTTAATACCATTGAATTATTGATATAAGTATCCCACTACATCAGTTCGATCGCTGAGAATTTGGTAGAGCGCGTCTCAGTCTCTATTTATTCGACAACAAATCAACCTTTTAATTGTACAATTCAGGGAGACTAGCTATATTCAGAATTTCTGTGTATGCTGAAATCAACAATCAACAATCAACCAATGAGTAGTATCGTTACAGGCGCGGCAGGCTTTATCGGCTCTAATTTAGTAGAGACTCTTTTAAATCAAGGTGAGCAAGTAATCGGCGTTGATGAAGTCAACGATTATTACAATCCCGAATTGAAAAGAAAAAATCTCGCTCATTTTGAAAAAAATCCGAATTTTAAACTGGTTGAGGGAAATATCTTATCTTTGGATTGGAAACCGCTTTTAGCCAATGCCGAAGTCATTTACCACCAAGCAGCCCAAGCAGGAGTCCGTGCTAGTTGGGGAGACGGTTTCCGCAGCTATACCGCTCGCAATATCAATGCAACTCAGCTACTCCTAGAAGCAGCAAAAGATGCACCGCAACTGAAAAAGTTTGTATTGGCTTCGTCTTCGTCGGTGTACGGCAATGCTGAAACTTTCCCTACTTCCGAAACTGCCTGCCCTCAACCCGTTTCTCCTTACGGCATTACCAAATTGGCCGCTGAACGTTTGGCTTCACTTTATTATCACAATTTTGGCGTTCCGGCAACCATCCTGCGGTATTTTACTGTTTACGGGCCTCGCCAGCGTCCCGATATGGCATTTCACATATTTTTCAAATCTATTTTGCGCGGCGAAGCGATTTCAATTTACGGAGACGGACAGCAAACGCGAGATTTCACATTTATTAGCGATTGCGTTGCTGCTAATTTAGCTGCTGCTAAAGTGCCCGAAGCAATCGGGGAAATTTTCAATATTGGGGGCGGAAGTCGAGTTGCTTTGGCAGAAGTTATTCAGACTATGGAAAGCATTGTCGATCGCCCGATTCGCATCAATTACCTAGAATCGAGCAAAGGAGATGCGCGAGATACTAGCGCTGACGTATCAAAAGCTAAGAAAATCTTGGGATATCAGGCGCAGGTTTCTTTGAGGGAAGGGTTGAGGCAAGAATGGGAATGGGTACAGTCTTTGTACGGTTAGAGTGCGCTGAACCTACTCATATTAAGTGCAATCAGGGATGAAGCTACCGGATACGATTAGTTCAGAAACCCGGTTTCATTGAGAAACCGGGTTTCTGAGTGTTATATTTTTTATGAAGTTACTTAAGTATTTTTTCGTAATTATATAAGTGTAAGTAAAATTAACTAGGTTAGCTGCTGTGTAGATCGAAATCAGTTGAAAATATTTGACTGTGCTAAGTTAATTAAAGATTTTATGAAAGTGGGGCGCAGTCTTTACATTGTCGATCGATATTTTGCTATTCTATATAGCAAGTTTGGTTCGATCGACTCAATTGTTGTACCACAGTCTTGCACTCTAAACAGAACGGCAGTTTCCCCCATGAGAATTTTAGTTACAGGCGGTGCGGGTTTCATCGGTTCCCATCTGATCGATCGCTTAATGGCCCAAGGACACGAGGTAGTCTGCCTGGATAACTTTTACACCGGGACTAAGCGCAATATCCTTAAATGGATGGACAATCCCTATTTTGAGCTGATCCGCCACGACATCACGGAACCGATTCGCTTAGAGGTAGATCAGATTTACCATCTGGCTTGTCCGGCTTCGCCACTACACTATCAGTTCAATCCTGTCAAGACAATCAAAACAAACGTCATCGGCACGATGAATATGTTAGGGTTAGCCAAACGGGTAAAAGCAAGATTCTTTCTGGCCTCCACATCAGAAGTTTACGGCGATCCAGATGTCCACCCGCAAACAGAAGATTATCGCGGTAACGTTAATTGTATCGGTATTCGGAGCTGTTACGACGAAGGCAAGCGAGTAGCTGAAACCCTATCTTTTGACTACCACCGACAAAATGGTGTAGACATTCGAGTTGTGCGAATTTTTAATACCTACGGCCCGAGGATGTTGGAAAATGACGGCCGGGTAGTGAGCAATTTTATCGTTCAAGCTTTGCGAAATCAACCGCTGACTGTCTACGGCGACGGTTCCCAAACCAGGAGTTTTTGCTACGTTTCTGATTTGGTTGAGGGATTTATGCGCTTGATGAATAGCGATGAAATCGGGCCGATGAATTTGGGTAATCCCGGCGAATACACTATCTTAGAGTTGGCACAGAAAATTCAAAACATGATTAATCCAGGAGCGGAAATTATCTTCAAACCGCTGCCACAAGACGATCCAAAACAGCGACAACCGGATATTACTCTTGCTAAAAATTGGTTAGGGTGGGAGCCAACTGTGCCGCTGGATAAAGGTTTAGAGTTGACTGTGAAGGATTTTCGCGATCGCATTGAGGGAAATCTAAAGTAGAGATGGGGAGATGGGGAGATGGAGAGATAGGGAGATGGGGAGATGGGGAGATGGGGAGATGGTAAAATTTTCTACTTCTTATTTCCTCTTCCTTATTTCCTTCTGTCAACTGTCAACTGTCAACCCCTCGACTCCGCTCGGGGCAAGCTGTCAACTGTCAACTATCAACCCCTCGACTCCGCTCGGGGCAAGCTGTCAAATATCAACTGTTTACTAACTTTGAGGAGATTTATATGCGTGTTTGCGTCATCGGTACAGGATACGTCGGCTTAGTCACCGGCACTTGCTTGGCTCACATCGGACACCACGTGATTTGTGTTGATAACAACGAAGAAAAAGTTAAATTAATGAAGTCGGGACAGTCGCCAATTTTTGAACCCGGACTTTCTGAATTAATGCAATCGGCTTCTCAATCGGGAAAGCTTGAGTTTACTGCGGATTTAGCAGCAGGAGTTGCTCACGGGGACATTTTATTTATTGCGGTAGGGACGCCTCCTTTACCTACTGGGGAAAGCGATACTCGCTACGTGGAAGCGGTGGCGCGCGGCATTGGGGCTCACCTCGACGGCGATTATAAAGTGATTGTCAACAAATCTACTGTACCCATCGGTTCGGGAGATTGGGTGCGGAGAATTGTACTAGATGGTTTGGCTGAACGTCAAAAAGCTCACAGCGGTGAGGGCGTTACGGGTGAGGAAGTAGCAGCAAAAATTGGTGCTGATTTTGATGTGGTTAGCAATCCAGAGTTTTTGCGGGAGGGCTGCGCGGTTCACGATACGTTTAATCCCGATCGCATTGTTCTGGGCAGCAACTCTCAGCGGGCGATGGATATGATGCTACAATTATACACGCCAATTGTCGATCGCAAGTTTGCCGAAAATCCATCTTTGGCTGCGGTACCTGTGGTGATGACTGATATCAGTTCCGCAGAAATGATTAAGTACGCAGCTAATGCTTTTTTGGCGACTAAGATTAGCTTTATTAATGAAGTTGCTAATATTTGCGATCGAGTCGGTGCAGATGTTACCCAAGTAGCGAAAGGTATTGGTTTAGATTCGCGAATTGGTAGCAAGTTTTTGCAAGCAGGTATCGGTTGGGGCGGTTCTTGTTTCCCCAAAGATGTATCAGCATTAGTTCATACTGCTGAAGATTACGGCTACGAAGCGCATTTGCTGAAAGCTGCGGTTGAAGTTAACGAACGCCAGCGGTTGATTGCTATTGAAAAGTTGCAGCAAGTTTTGAAAATTCTCAAAGGTAAAACAGTCGGACTTTTAGGCTTGACTTTTAAGCCGGATACTGACGATTTGCGAGATGCTCCTTCGCTGAATTTAATCGAGAATTTGAATCGGTTGGGAGCAAAAGTTAAAGCTTACGATCCGATTGTTTCTCAAACTGGGATGCGTCACGGTTTGTCCGGTGTTTTGGTAGAAACAGATCCGGAAAGATTGGCTGACGGTTGCGATGCTTTGGTGTTGGTGACAGATTGGGAACAGTTTCGGAATTTAGATTATCAAAAAATGTCGAAGTTGATGGCTCATGCGGTGATGATTGACGGCCGCAATTTCTTAGATAAAAAAGTTTTAGAAGCGGCTGGTTTCCAATACGTGGGAATTGGCAGGTAAACAAGAGTTTTGAGTAAAATCTCTATCCCGTAAGGTGCGAAATGCGCACCTTACAAAGCGTAGAATCTCATTCGGTAGGGTGCGCAATGCGCACCTTACATTTACTCGTAGCCAACAATCGCGATTTTACCAGAAAAAATTGGTTTAAAGCCGGAACCCTTTGAGGCAGAAATTAAAAGAAGACTATTCATTGCTTCAATCCTCTTCCTTCCAGGTAGAGGTAGAGGTAGAGGTAGAGGTAGAGGTAGCTGTCAACTGTCAACTGTCAACTGTTAATCGCCCCGCCTGCTTTAGAAACTTTCCATTAATGTTTTTTCTTGAGCGTAAACATCGCGTAGCTTTTGCAGTGCTGAGGCAGAAATTACTGATTTAACTGTAGCGACTAATTTGCCCCAATCGTGCAAGCTGTCAACTGAAACAGCGGTTTTGAAGTTGTAGGTATAAAATTTAGTCCAAAACTCTGGTGCTTGGGTGCGTTTCCAGCGTTTGTACCAGCCGAGATAGTCTTGGGTGCAGGCTGGTTTTACTTCTAAGATTGGGGGGAAATCGGCGTAGCTGACAAATCTGCTGAGGCCTTTGGCGTGTACGTACACCATGTTGTGACAGCATTCGATTCGATAAATTTGGTCGGGTGTGATGTTGAACAAAAGTGCTACGGTTTCTTCGGTTACAAATCTCGATCGCGGATTGACGATTGAGGATTTGTGAATAATTTTTGAGGCGGCAATCCCTGACGATCTTAACTGATTCTCTGATATCATTGTAGGTGCATCTGGTGGTTGGTAAATCTATCTGCTGGGTGCGATCGACAGAAATTATCTGTCAGAATTAATTTTAACTGGCGATCGCCTTTTGTTTCGCCCGCCGCCGACTTGTGTCGCGCTCGATCCAAAATTTTCGATCCTTCGACTTCGCTGAAGGCAAAGCCCCCCGTTTCACATCCCAGACTCATGTGTAAAGCCAATCTAAAATCTAAAATCTAAAATCTAAAATTGACTGACCGGGCCGATCGCTTTTTGTTATATTATCCTAAATACAAAATTTTGTAAATAGTTTCTATGAGTAAAGGTTTAGTCAAATTGCGGGTTCGAGAGTTGGCGGCCGAGAAGGGATGGACGCTCAAGGAGGTTGCGGAGCGATCGGGCGTCGGGTACAGTACGATCAGCAATTATGCCCGCTCTCAGGGGATGGCGATGGTTGACTTTGCGGCAGTATACAAGTTGGCCCGCACTTTTGATGTGCTGATTGAGGATTTTGTGATAATTATGGAAAAGTAGGTGCTGTTTGGCGATCGAAGTTTTGGTGGAGATTATTGAGGAATAGGCGTTTGTGACAAGAAATCTTCCCGCCAGGTAAATAGAATTTGTTCTTCAGCTTGCCTAAATTCAATGTTGAAGCGATCGAACACGACTTCTCGGCCTAAAAGCAATTGTTCTCCACCTGTATTTGTTTGTAACCAGGCGACAGGAGCAATAAAACTGTGTCCGTCAATAGTCATTTCAAGATTCCGGATTACATACTCAACTCTTCCGCCTACAGTTTCTGCTAATAAAGAAGATTCTGCATCAGCCAAAGCAAACCCTAAGTCTTGACCAAGTTTAAAGGAAATTAAACTCAGTTCAGCGCCGGAGTCTACTAACATAGTTGTGGAAATTTCTACATCTCTATGCTTCATTGTAACATGATAGTTTGGCTGCCAATTATGGCGAGAAACTGTCCTAAAGCGAATGGATAAAATTTGAATAGAAGCAGTGGAACGGGGAACCAAATAAATTGCATAAAGCTCTCCTGAAGCTTGAGCTAAATCTAAAATTTCCCGCAAGTTTTCACTGTGAGCGATTAATCGTTCGGCGTTGTAAGCAACATATTGATTGCGATAGAAATCTAATAAATCCAGTCGGTTGCGGTTGAGCCACTTTAGCATCTCCCGACTTTGTTCTTTTGAGGGTGTATTAGTCATAAATTTGGGGGATTATTATGATTATACAATTTCAGATAATCAATTGTAGCATTTGGAATCAGGCTGTGCGATCGCACAACAGATTTCTGCGACCAAGTGAAACAATTATATATTGAGCAGTAATATCGATCGATCGCCCATCCAGACGCGCGATCGCCTATAATCAAACTAACCCGCTTGGAGCAGCGCATCAGGAGAGCCGTCAAATGTCAGATCCGATTACCTTGGGCTTGCTGTTTACCGTCGCTTGGCAAGGCATTCTAGGGACTCAAGTTAATGATGCAGTCAAGCACGCCTGTTTGACTGGGGTTAAAAAAGTATCACGAAACGGTAAAATTGTCAATCACGATTTAGAAAAAGCACTAAAAACTTCTTTCCTGAAAGCTCAGCAGCAAATCGCCTCGGAATGCAAACAGGAAATCGACCCGAAAAATGCGAATAACCGAGAGAGTTTTAGCTATTCGCTGCAAGACAGGCGGCGCCATTTTGATTGGTTGAGACGAAAGGTTGAAAAGTTAAAATTAGATTTAGAACAGGTTGATCAAGAAACAGTCCCGTCTGGGATTCCGATTGCAGGTTTAGACGAGATAGAATTGCTGCTGACTGCGACAGATGAGTTAAAGCAGAATCGGGTAGCAGTAGTCAAGCAAAAACTGCTAGAAGTTGCTCTGGAAAATTGCGATGTCGCACCCTACAAGACAAAGTTAGAGCAAGAGTTGTTTGCCTTGGTAGCTGCATACTTTGCTCAGGAAATCAAGGAAAATGAAAAGGTTTTTCAGATATTTACCGGGCAAACATTGACGCGAATTGATACCAGAACCCAACAGATGTATGCTTGGCTTGAGGAGATTGTCGAAAAGAGCCGCATTGTCTACCAACCGATTGACTGGCAGAGTATTTGTCAGCAGATTTTAGATGAGAAAGAACAGCAGCGGCTGAGTAGCAATCAGCTAACTTTTGGCAACCATCAAATTGATGATGTTTATGTGCCGCTGGGTTTGGTGGAACGGCATAAAGTGACTCAGCGCCGGGAAGATTTGGCGGCTGAGGAAGGTTCGGATTTGTACCGGGAAAAAGAAGTAACTCAAACCTTTGAACATAGCGAGTTTCTGGAGCAAGTGCTGCGGGAAGGAAGGAGTCAGAAAAGCAACGGAAAGCGGTTAGCAATTATTGGGGAACCGGGGGCGGGGAAAACTACGCTGTTGCGGCGGATTGCTAATTGGGTGGCGGATGAAATTTCAGGGGCTATTGTTATTTGGATTGCTTTGGCAGATTTGCAGGGGAAAGATTTAGAATCCTATTTATTTGATAGTTGGTTGCTGGCGGCAATTAAGAGGGTTGGGAAAGCTGAGGCGACGGCGGATATTAAGGATGATTTTTTAGCTTTGTTTAATGCTGAGCGCGTTTGGTTGGTGTTGGATGGCGCGGATGAGATGGCTGCGGGTGATGGGAATCCTTTGGCGGAAATTCAGCGGCAAGTTAGAACCGGCGGCTGTGTTCAAAGGGCGCGGATTGTGCTAAGTTGTCGGCAGAATGTCTGGGATGCGATCGGCTCTGCGTTGGATACTTTTGATACTTATCGTACTCTGGAGTTTTCCTATCCCGAACAAGTTGAAATATTTATCGATAAGTGGTTTGGAACCCCCCCTAACCCCCCCTTGCTAAGGGGGGGGACAAGAGAGGAAGGGGATACTTTTGCTCGTGGTTTATCAACGCAAGGGACAGGAGAAGGGAACACTCTTACTCCCCCCTTAGCAAGGGGGGCTGGGGGGGTTCTTCCTCCATCATTCCCAACCGAAAATACAGAAGAAACTCTTGCTCCCCCCTTAGCAAGGGGGGCTGGGGGGGTTCTTCCTCCATCATTCCCAACCGAAAATACAGAAGAAACTCTTACTCCCCCCTTAGCAAGGGGGGCTGGGGGGGTGCTTTCTCCATCATTCCCAACCGAAAATACAGAAGAAACTCTTGCTCCCCCCTTAGCAAGGGGGGCTGGGGGGGGTGCTTTCCCAACAGCTACGGGAAGCATTAGCAGCATCGGGGAAAGAGCGAATTCAAGACTTAGTAAAAAATCCCCTGAGATGTTCGCTGCTGTGCGGTACTTGGCAGTCGTTAGATGGCGATTTACCGGATACTAAGGCTAAGCTTTATCGGCGGTTTGTGACTACTTTGTATCAGTGGAAAGAACCGCGCTTAAATTGGATTCAGCAGCAGGAATTGAATGCGGCTTTGGGGAAATTGGCTCTGGCTGGGATGTTAAATGAAACGGATCGGTTTCAGTTACGAGAAAGTGTGGGATATCGGGTGATGGGTGCATCGCTGTTTGAGTTAGCTGGCGATTTGGGTTGGCTGAATTTGGTGGCGAGGGATGCGGAGACGGCGGAAGGGATTTATGCTTTTTATCATCCGACTTTTCAGGAATATTTTGCGGCGTTGGCGGTTGAGGATTGGCATTTTTTCTTGAATCATATTCCTGGGAATCCGCAGCATCCTGATGCTCGATATCGCATTTTTGAGAAGCAGTGGAAGGAGGTTATTTTGCTGTGGTTGGGGCGCGAGGAGGTTGGGAAGGACGAGAAGGAAGCGTTTATTAAGGCGTTGGTTAAGTTTGAGGATGGGTGTGATGGTGGTTTTTATTGGTATCGTGCGTATTTTCTAGCGGCGGCGGGGATTGTTGAGTTTAAGGATTGTAGTTTTGCTGATGAGATTGTGTCGAAGATTATCAAGCAGGGATTTGGTTATTTTGATGATGAAATACAGCAGTGGGTGAACGTCAATAGAACTGTTTTCAGGAGAGCAAAGGAGATACTGAAAGATACTGATCGGGAAAGAGCGATCGCCGCTTTAGTCAAGTTAACCCGCAATTCAGGTGATAAACGTACCCGGTGGGTAGCGGCAGGAGGCTTAGGGGAAATAGGCAAAGATAACCCAGTGGCGATATCGGCTTTAGTCCAGTTAATACGTACTTCTCAGGATGAAAATACCAGGAAAGAAGCGGCAGAAAGCTTAGGTAAAGTAGGCAAAGATAACTCAGTTGCGATCGTCGCTTTAGTAGAGTTAATTAGCAATTCAGGTGATAAACATACCAGGATGGAAGCGGCAAATAGCTTAGGGACAATAGACAAAGATAACCCAGTGGCGCTCGCTACTTTAGCAGACTTAATCCGCAATTCAAGTGATGAAGATACCCTGCGTAAGTTGGTAGCTAGCCTAGGTAAAATAGGGAAAAACAACTCAGAAGCAATCGCCACTTTAGCCGAGTTAATCTGCAATTCAGGTGAAGTATCTACCAGGATGGAAGCAGCATATAGCCTAGGGGCAATAGACAAAGATAACCCAGTGGCGCTCGCAGCTTTAGTCGAGTTAATCAACAATTCTGGTGATGATTATACACGGTGGCGAGCGGCAGCTTGCTTAGGGATAATAAATAAAGATAACTCAGTAGCACTTTCCGCTTTAGTCGAGTTAATTCGTAATGCTGGTGACGAAAATATCCGGAGAATGGCGACCTATAGCTTAGGGGAAATAAACACAAATAACCCTGAAGCTATTGCAGCTTTAGTCGAGTTAATCCGCAATTGTGGTGATAAAGTTACCAGGATGGTAGCGACAGATAGCTTAGAAAAAATAGGCAAAAATAACCCAGTGGTGAGAGCCACTTTTGTCGAATTAATCCGCCATTCAGATCGTGAAAATAATCGGAGTATAGTGACAAATAGCTTAGAAGAAATAGGCAAAGATAACTCAGAGAAGATAGCAGCTTTAGTCAATTTAATCCGCAATTCAGGTAATGTATCTGCCCAAAGAAATGCGGCATTTCAATTAAGGGCAATCATGAAAGATAAATACTTCGCCACCGCAGTCTCAAGTTTGAAAGATTGCCTAACTTCCCAAGACCGGAGAAAGAGTTTTAATCGCTATAATCAATGCTACAGAGTCATCTGGGAATGTGCCCAAAACATGACTTACCCAGACTTTTATCAAGCATGGCACTCTCAACCCACCAATTCCCCAATACCCGACAACTCACAAAACACCGATCGCCCCACACTCCTCAAACAACTCAAACCCACAGATAAAACCTTCCCCGTGCCCCTCAACATTCGCGCCCTAGAAGGCGAAACCGATATAAGCGCGATCGCCCAAGAACTCTGTACCCAACTATATCAAACAATCTTCCCCACAGATACAGACATCCCCGCAATCCGCAACGCCCCGGAATTCAAGCGATTAATTCCCCAACTCAAAAACCGCCTGCAAACACAGCATATCGCCTTAATTTTACACTCGTGCCCCTGCGAAAATGCGCTTTCGTCTTTCACCCGCAAACTCGCCGACTCTCACATGGGTATTCATATCGCCTGGATTACTGATACAGCGCTGGAATTGCCGTTAACCGGTTTTGGGGTGGATGGAGTGGATTTGTTGGATGCTGTGCAGGATTGGATTGGGGGGATTGGTGCGTGATATTGGGATTGCGACGCTGTTGTCTGGGTTCTGCGATTGCTTTGCTTCGCGCGCAATGACATATTCTCTTCAACCCCTCTGAGCTCGGGTTTTGTCTGTGTCGGCGCGATTTCAATCGCCCGCTACTCCGGGGCGGGCTAGAAGCCCACCCCACAAGAGTTTTAATTTCTTCAACCCCTCTGAGCTCGGGTTTTGTCTGTGTCGGCGCGATTTCAATCGCCCGCTACTCCTGTGTCGGCGCGATTTCAATCGCCCGCTACTCCTGTGTCGGCGCGATTTCGATCGCCCGCAACGGCCCCACGACCGCAATACTACTGCGATACTAATGATACAGATACAATCGAGCCTCCCCGCAAGACTCCCGCAAACCATGTCCAAGCCAAAAAAGACCACAGTCAAAACCTACACCGAAATCAACCTCAGCGACCCGGAATACTATTTCAACCGAGAACAAAGCTGGCTAGAATTCAACAACCGCGTGCTCCACGAAGCCCTAGACCCCCGCACGCCCCTGCTAGAAAGACTCAAATTTCTCGCTATTTTTAGCTCAAACCTAGATGAATATTTTATGGTGCGAGTGGCCGCACTCAAACAGCAAGTAGAAGCCAAAGTCACCAAATTGACCGCCGACGGCCGATCGCCCCAAGAACAGCTAGATGCCATCAACAAGCGGCTTTTGCCGATGGTGACTCAGCAACACGCCTATTTTGACCAAACTCTGCGGCCCAAATTAGCAGCAAGTGGCATCCATATTCTCGACTATATTGACCTCAATCAAGAACAGCGAAATTACCTGCATCGCTATTTCAAAGAACAAGTATTTCCCGTACTCACACCGCTAGCAGTTGACCCCAGTCATCCCTTCCCATTTCTATCAAATCTCAGTCTTAATTTAGCAGTAGTTGTCCGAGATCCAGACACTCGCGAAGAACTATTTGCGCGCGTCAAAGTGCCGCAGGTTTTACCGAGATTTTTGCCATTACCCGAGGACTTGCAATGGCAGCAAAGAGGCAAAATTCCTGTGTGGACGGGAGTACCTCTCGAACAGGTAATCGCGCACAATTTAGAGGCTTTGTTTCCGGGGATGGATATTCAGGAATATCACCCGTTTCGGATTACTCGCAATTCCGATTTGACTGTGGAGGAAGATGAGGCGGATGATTTGCTGCTGGCTATAGAACAGGAACTCCGCAGGCGCCGATTTACAGGTTCGGCGGTGCGCCTGGAAATTCAAGCGATTATGCCGCCTGCGCTGCGAGATATGTTGATGGATGAGTTGGTGCTCGGTGAGCAGGATGTTTACGTGGTGGAGGGGCTGCTAGGCCTCAAGGATTTGATGTCCTTTGTGGGGCTGCCGGTGCCGGAACTCAAAGACCAGCCTTGGACTCCGGTGGTGCCGCCGCGCTTGCGGAATTCGGAATCGCCCATAATTGGTAAATCCATGTTGAATATGGACGATGGCGAGGATATTTTCACGGCCATCCGCCAGGGCGATTTGATGCTACATCATCCTTATCACTCGTTTGCGGCGACTGTCCAGCGGTTTATTACTGAGGCGGCGCACGATCGCTCTGTGTTAGCCATTAAGATGACTTTATACCGCACTTCTGGTGATTCGCCGATCGTCAGTTCCCTAATTCAAGCAGCAGAAAACGGCAAGCAAGTAGCCGTTTTAGTCGAGCTCAAAGCCCGCTTTGACGAAGAAAATAACATTAATTGGGCGCGCAAGTTAGAACAAGCCGGCGTGCACGTGGTTTACGGTTTGGTGGGACTCAAAACCCACACGAAGGTTGTCATGGTAGTGCGCCGCGACGACGGTTGCATTCGCCGCTACGTCCACATCGGCACGGGAAATTACAACCCAAAAACGGCTGGACTGTATACGGATGTGGGTTTGTTGAGTTGTCGCGAAGATTTGGGTGCGGATTTAACGGATTTGTTTAATTATTTAACCGGTTATTCGCGGCAGGTATCTTATCGTAAATTGTTGGTTGCGCCTGTCAATATGCGCGATCGATTTTTAGCTTTAATCCGCCGCGAGGCCGACTTCTGTCGCATGAATGCCGAAAGCGGCACTGGTAGCTGCGGCCGGATTGTCGCTAAAATGAATGCTTTAATTGACCCTCAAATTATTGTTGCTTTGTACGAAGCTTCGCAAGCGGGTGTTAAAATTGATTTGATTATCCGCGGAATTTGCTGTTTGCGTCCGGGCGTTGAGGGCGTGAGCGAAAATATCAGAGTTATCAGTATTATCGGCCGCTTTTTAGAGCACTCGCGGATGTTTTATTTTTTCAACGGTGGCGACGAAGAGGTGTATATTGGTTCTGCTGACTGGATGCAGCGCAATCTTAGCAGGCGGGTTGAGGCGATCGTCCAAGTGGAAGATCCGACTATAGTGATGGAGTTGCAAGAAATCTTGGGTGTGATGTTGGCGGACAACCGTCAAGCTTGGGATTTGCAGCCTGGGGGACATTATTCTCAGCGCCGTCCTCCTGCTAATAACCCGGAAGTGAGCTCTCAGCAAATTTTGATGGATATGGCGATGAATTAGTCAGTTGACAGTTAACTGTTAGCTGTTAGCTGTTAGCTGTTAGCTGTTAGCTGTTAACTGTCAACTGTCAACTGTCAACTGCCAACTGTCAACTGTCAACTGTCAAAAGTGCGTTTAAATTCTTCTAACAAATCGTCAATTTCTTCGATCGCCTGACTGACATCTATTCTCAGGGATCCCAAGTCCGATCGATCTAACAGGCGTACTAGGGATGCCCGCTTGACTTCGATTTCTGCTACGCGCTCTTTGATTGTCTGTACATCCATTGTTGTTTGCCTTTGCTAGTATTAACAAAAATATTTGACTTTCCCTCCTGCGCGCAGACAGGGATTTTTAATTCACAGACTTACCTTTGGGCGGCCGCTCCTTCACCGTTTTATATGGAAGTGATGGTCGCTACCCGTGGTTTTTTAGTCTGTGTTATAATTTGATTGTACATCAAAAGTTCAGCGCAGAAAAGGCGGACGTTTGCTATCGGCAGGTTTGTTTTTCATCATTTCCGATAAAAAGCGCTTCAGGGCTTTGTCGCGATTTTTCATAAAAGCAGCCCAAAATCCCGGTTGATATTCATCCATTGTCTTGGCTAGGGCCCAGACATCGATCGCTAAGATATTATAAAGTCTTTCATCTTCGCGTTTGAGCGAGTTAATCTGGTCGAGAACAGACTTGTTTGCGACCGCAGTCTGTTTGTCTTCGTCTTTGATCATGTCCGAAAATTGGTTGAAAGGGCAAGAGCGTCGATCGCGATCGCCGCTCTGTATACTTTGATGATACTGCCGATCTCGATTGCCTTCTGGAACCAACGCCGTGCAATTAACCAGGATCTTTATCGGTGGCGCCGAGGGAAAGCGAGAGGGAAAGCGAGAGGGAAAGCGGGATAGTTTTTTGAAGCTAGACACAAAATTGTCGATCCACAGACAACCTGCTGTCATAGATGCTAGCAGTTTTGGCGGGTATTTTGGCAAAAAAACTAAATTTATTCAAGACTTCTTGCCGGATAATAATTAAAGTATATTGTTGATTCCAGCTACTTACCTCACTAATATGTTACGTAAAATTTCTTTAGCAAGCCTAGCCTTAGTTGTGGGCGGTATTTTAGCAGCAGTCGGGTTCTATGCCTACTTCACCGACAAACCTACCCTCAACCTAGCAGGTTTTTTTTATGGGATTCCGCTGTTGCTGGGAGGTTTGGCCCTCAAAGCGGCCGAACTCGAACCGGCGGAGTTCACCGAACCGACTTCTGATGAAGTTCTCCTGCTGAGAGAAAGTCAGGCCACAGATACCCAAAACCAAGTCCGCAAAGATATCACCCGATTTCGCTACGGCCAACCCGCCCACTTAGATGATGCCCTGGAACGCTTGGGCCTAGCCCCCACAGACGAAGAACGCCCTCTCCTCCAAGGGTTGCGGGAAGTTGATGTTGACGGTGCTTATGGGTTAATTCTAGAGTTTTATTCGCCGCTGATGCCGATCGAAACCTGGGAAGAGAAAAAGGCAAAAATAGCTACTTTTTTTGGCCCCGGTTTGCACGCCGAAGTCAGTCCTAAGGCAGATGACAAAATTGAATTGGCTTTAATTAAAATTACTGAAGCTTAAACAGTTCGCGATCGCTTTTCTGACCTCACCCGTTTATTTGTATAATATTATGTCCGCTCAATTCCTCCTAATAAAAATGGTTGGTAGTGAGGGCTTAAATCCTCATAATTTAGAAGACTAAAGTCATCACTACCAACTAATCTTGTTAACGGTGTAGCCAGCGGACATGATATGCAGCAACACGCAATTATTGAGCGTGCCAATTTTGAAATAAAATTTTAAATATCCTACTAAATCGCAGATTGTTTGATTTCAGAAAACAAGCGAGAACGAGTAATAAAACGCTCTCCCTCGGGCCCTTCCAGAGAAAAATCGCTGCCTCCGGGCCCCGATACCACGTCTAGGATTAACTGCGTGTGCTGCCAATGTTGGTATTGCTGTGCTGCAATATAAAAAGGACAACCACCTATTTTTCCCAGCAATACATCGCCATCACCAACTATCAATTCTCCGTTAGGATAGCACATGGGAGAACTACCATCGCAACACCCGCCGGATTGATGAAACATCAATTCTCCGTGCTCGGTTTTGAGATAGTCTATGAGTTTTAAAGCGGCTTCTGTGGCTGTGACTTTAGGGATTGTTTCCATTTTAGAAGTGATGAGATTTTTTGCATAAATCATTCATTGATACATAAACCGCAGATGTAAGGCGGATAAACACAGATAAACGCAGATCGTTTCCCGATAATTTGGAAATGAGTGCAATGCAAGTCTCTTGTAGGGTGCGTCAGGACTGAATATTTTGACTAGAAACTCAAAATCTCTCCCCTGACGCACCCTACGGTTGGTTAGTACGTACTGCTTAGAAGAAACCTAAAGCTTTGGGGCTGTAGCTGACCAACAAATTCTTAGTTTGCTGATAGTGATCCAACATCATTTTGTGGTTTTCGCGGCCGATACCGGATGATTTGTAGCCACCGAAGGCTGCGTGGGCGGGATACAAATGATAGCAGTTTGTCCAGACGCGGCCTGCTTGAACGGCGCGGCCCATGCGGTAGGCGGTGTTCATGTCGCGCGTCCAAACTCCGGCGCCTAAGCCGTAGAGGGTATCGTTAGCAATTTCTAAGGCTTCGGCTTCGTCTTTGAAGGTGGTGACTGCTAATACTGGGCCGAAGATTTCTTCTTGGAAAATTCGCATTTTGTTGTTTCCTTTGAAGACTGTCGGCTGGAAATAATAGCCGTCTTGTAAGTCGCCGGATAACGTGTTTCTTTCGCCACCAATCAGGCATTCTGCGCCTTCGGCGCGGCCGATTTTGACGTATTCGGCGATTTTTTCCATCTGGTTGACGGAGACTTGCGCGCCTAGGGCGGTTGTCGGATCTAGGGGGTTGTCTTGTTTGATTTTGCGGATGCGATCGATCGCCCTTTCCATAAATCGATCGTAAATCGACTCTTGAATTAACGCCCGCGAGGGACAAGTGCAAACTTCGCCTTGATTGAAAGCAAACATCACCAATCCTTCGACAGCTTTGTCGAGAAAATCGTCATCTTGGGCGCAGACATCCTCAAAGAAAATGTTCGGGGATTTTCCGCCTAATTCTAGGGTGACGGGGATGACGTTTTGGGAGGCGTACTGCATGATCAGCCGGCCCGTAGTTGTTTCGCCTGTGAAGGCTACTTTCGCAATCCGGGGGCTGGTAGCGAGGGTTTTGCCGATTTCGGCGCCCGGCCCGTTGACGACGTTGATGACGCCATCCGGTACTAAGTCGGCGATGATTTCCATCAACACTAGAATTGAGGCGGGGGTTGGCCCTGCGGGTTTGAGGACAACGCAGTTTCCGGCGGCTAGGGCTGGGGCGAGTTTCCAGGCGGCCATTAATATCGGGAAGTTCCAGGGGATGATTTGTCCGATGACGCCTAGGGGTTCGTGGAAGTGGTAGGCGACGGTGGTTTCGTCGAGTTGACCGATCGACCCTTCTTGAGCTCGAATGCAGCTTGCGAAGTAGCGGAAATGGTCGATCGCCAGTGGGATATCTGCTAGTCTGGTTTCGCGAATTGGTTTACCGTTGTCCCAGGTTTCGGCGATGGCGAGGCGATCGAGGTTTTCTTCCATGCGATCGGCTATTTTGTGCAATACCCGCGCCCTGTCTGCGGGGGAAGTCTTACCCCACTTATCTTTTGCCGCGTGGGCTGCATCTAGCGCCAATTCTACATCCTCCGCGCTCGATCGGGGAATTTGACAAATAGATTTTCCAGTAATTGGAGACAGGTTTTCCGAATATTTCCCCTTCACCGGTGCTACCCACTTGCCGCCAATAAAGTTGTCGTAACGAGCTTGAAAAATCGACTGACTGCCAGATTGAACAGGTGCTGCTACTACCATTTTATTACCTAATTAAAACTTGTTTTCGCGGACTGTTGAAATCTCTTGAATTTCAACTATCGTCTATTTTGGCGGAGTTAGGTAATTTTCTATACAAAATTTTACATTTTTCAAATATTGTCCAACCATTGTAGGGGCAGGTTCACCAACAATCTCAGGCTAAAACTAATAATCTCAAAAGCCCACACCCACCCAACGATCAATACAAATGTACGACTGTTAAATAAAACAAGTTTATGATATTAATCTTCGAGGGCGAGGCTTTTATATCATCTTCGGCAACATAACAATTATCAGGTTTGTAGTGAGGACTTCAGTCCGCATCTCATAAGAAAGGACTAAAGTCCTCACTACGAACCAATTTCATTATCAGGTTTGTAGTGAGGACTTCAGTCCGCATCCCATAAGAAAGGACTCGCATTCCGAACGATCGAACCAATTTCATTATCAGGTTTGTAGTGAGGACTTCAGTCCGCATCCCATAAGAAAGGACTCGCATTCCGAACGATCGAACCAATTTCATTATCAGGTTTGTAGTGAGGACTTCAGTCCGCATCCCATAAGAAAGGACTCGCATTCCGAACGATCGAACCAATTTCATTATCAGGTTTGTAGTGAGGACTTCAGTCCGCATCCCATAAGAAAGGACTAAAGTCCTCACTACGAACCAATTTAATTATCAGGTTTGTAGTGAGGACTTCAGTCCGCATCCCATAAGAAAGGACTAAAGTCCTCACTACGAACCAATTTAATTATCAGGTTTGTAGTGAGGACTTCAGTCCGCATCCCATAAGAAAGGACTCGCATTCCGAACGATCGAACCAATTTAATTATCAGGTTTGTAGTGAGGACTTCAGTCCGCATCCCATAAGAAAGGACTAAAGTCCTCACTACGAACCGTAGCACAACTATTAATCAACTGTGCCGCAAAGGAATCTCTATCCTAAACTTAGTTCCTTTCCCCGGTTCCGAAAAACACTTTAACTCTCCTTTATGCCGATCGACAATTATTTGATAGCTCACAGCAAGTCCCAAAGGGCTGCTGCGTTCTGCTGGAGTCTCCATCAAAAATGAATCGGAAAAGAAACCTGTGATATCTTCGCTGCTTGCTAGATCGTTATCAGCAATTTCAATAGCAATCCGCTGAGAATCGATGACTTGAGTGCTAATGAAAATCACAGGTTTAAATTTAACGGACTCCGACTCATTCAACTCTTGACTCGACTCTTCCAAAGCATCGATCGCGTGATTGATAATATTCACAAAAGCTTGATTTAGCTGACCCGCGTAACACTCAACTTGCGGTAAATTCCCGTACTCCTTCATCACCTTGATATCCCGCCGCCCCTCGCGCGCCGGCAAGCGGTGCTGCAACAACAACAGGGTATTTTCTAAACCGTCGGAAATATCGAATAACTGCCAGCCCGATCGATCGCTGCGGGAAAAATCCTGTACAGACAAGATTATTTGCCGGATGCGATCGCTCCCGGTACGCATGGAACTCACAATTTTCAACAAATCATCAAGTACGAATTCTACATCCATATCTTGCTGTTTTTGGATAATTTCCTCTCCAGGGCTGACGAGTTCTTTTTGATACAATCGCAGCAGTTCAATCAAATCGGTGGCGTAACTTTGGACGTGAGTGAGATTGCTGTAAATAAAAGTAATTGGGTTGTTAATTTCGTGGGCGATACCAGATACCAATTCGCCCAGGTTAGACATCTTTTCATTTTCCAGAATACGATCGCGCGATCGTTGAAATTCTTGCTGAGCTAAAGCAAGCTCTACCCTCAAATCGCGCCCCCGCAAACCTGCACGCACCCGCGCCAACAATTCCTGCTTAACTATCGGTTTAAACAAAAAATCGTCCACCAGCCCGTCGAATTCTTCAACTTCTGCAAGTTGCTCGGGTGTTGTCAGCAGCAGAAAATAAGCTGTACCCAATTCTCTATCGCCCCCAAGCAGCCGGCACACCTCCAACCAATTGATTTGCAGGGAAGTCCCGTCGCAAATTATCACATCGGGAAAAAATTCCGCCGCCAAATCAAAACCGTCCCTAGCATCGGGAGCGACTTCGATCTGATGTCCCTCCCGCTCCAGTAACTCTTGCACGACTTCCAAAGTCGCAGCATCCGCGATCGTCAGAATCTTTGCCATAACACCTGCTCCACAACTTACTCTTTAGGATACAGCCGCCACAATTGCCCGGACATATTTAAAATTACACAATAGTTCAATCCCAGCAAAAAAACAGCAGATGCTAGCTCCCTCAAAGGCAAAAATAGCTTATATCATTTTAGATTTTATATTTGACATTAAAAAAATGGGAATGAATTACTGTGCGATCCTCGGGAGCTTGCCCGCAGTTGCAGATTTTTTGGGAAAATTGTATCAGTAGAAGGTATAATTTTAGACTGGTGACGCAAAAATGTAAATTCTCACCTTGCTATCAAGTGTGAGAGCGAGCCGAGATACTTTCTTGCGTTGCGCCCGGAAACAAAAAAAAACTTTAAAATTAATCAATAGTGCAGTCAAATTCACCTTCTCGGTCAGCGCCTGGGAATGCCAATTACCAAAACCACCTCAACTTTGATTCAAGCCGAAACACTAGAACTATTAGAATGGCCGCGCCTGTGTCAGCACTTGGCTACCTTCGCAGCTACTAAACTTGGCGTCGCCGCCGCCCTAGACCTCCAAATCCCCGCAACTCAAGCTCACACAGCGGAACTTTTAGCCCAAACTGAAGAAGCTTACCAGTTAGAAAGCCGTGCTGGCGGTGCTTTGAGTTTTGAAGGCATCCAAGACATCAGCCAGGCCCTGCAACGAGCCGAGATCCAAGGTTTGCTCGGCTGCGAAGAATTGTTAGCCATTGCTACTACCCTCGCCGGAGCAAGGCAATTGCGCCGGATAATTGACTCTGCGCCCGATGTCCCGACGCTCAAAGAACTGGCGTCCCAATTGCGGACTTATCCCGAAATCGAGCAAGAAATCCATCGCTGTATAGACGATCGCGCTCAAGTAGCCGATCGAGCTACTCCTAAATTAGGAGGAATTAGAGTCCAAATGCGGCAGTTGCGCGATCGCATTTATCAAATCTTGCAAGGGATTTTGCAGCGCCAATCCAACGCCGTCCAAGAACAGGTAATTACCCAAAGAAGCTCGCGCTTTGTGATTCCGGTAAAAGCTCCCCAAAAAGATGCCATACCGGGCATTGTGCACGACTCTTCCGCCAGCGGCGCGACACTGTATATAGAACCGCACAACACAGTCAATCTTAACAACCAAATGCGGCAGTTGCTCCGGCAAGAACAAGCCGAAGAAGAAGCAGTCCGTCGCGCCCTCACCGAGCAAGTCGCAGCAGTCAAACCAGATTTAGACAGATTGGTGGTGGTAGTAACAACTTTAGATTTAGCCGCAGCTAAAGCGCGCTACGGTTATTGGCTGGAAGCAAACCCGCCGAAATTTATCGAATTGGGAGAGCCAGAATCAGCACCAAAAAATACAGAAAAATTAGACGAGCAACCAGCAGATGAGGAACCAGCAGCAGAGAGCGAAGTATTAATTCGCAATTTGCGATCGCCAATTACCCTCCGTCAATTGCGCCATCCTTTATTAGTTTGGCAGCAAAAACACGAGCAAGGCTTTGCAGTCGTGCCGGTCGATTTAACCATCAGACCAGAGATTCGCGTCGTCGCCATCACCGGCCCCAACACCGGCGGCAAAACTGTCACCCTAAAAACCTTGGGATTAGCTGCTTTAATGGCAAAAGCCGGAATGTTTATTGCCGCCCGCGAGCCAGTAGAATTGCCTTGGTTCGACAACATTCTTGCTGATATTGGTGACGAACAATCTTTGCAGCAAAGTTTGTCTACTTTCTCCGGTCACATCCGCCGCATCAGCCGCATTTTAGAAGTTTTGGCAAATAAAGGAGAAGGAGAAGGGGAAGGAGAAAAAGCAGCCGAAAGAGAAGTAAAAAAAGCAGAAGAAACATCCCAATTCCCAATCCCCAATTCCCCATCCCCAATTCCCAATCCCCAATTTCCCATCCCCAATTTCCCATCCCCAATTTCCCATCCCCAATTCCCCATCCCCAATGCCCAATGCCCGATGCCCCATGCCCCATGCCCCATGCCCAAATCTTTAGTTTTGTTAGACGAAGTAGGAGCCGGAACAGACCCATCTGAAGGCAGTGCATTGGCGATCGCCCTTTTGCAATATCTCGCCCAACATTCCCTATTAACAATTGCAACTACCCACTTTGGCGAACTCAAAGCCCTCAAATATCAAGACGCCCGCTTTGAAAATGCCTCAGTAGAATTTGACGACAGTTCCATGCAGCCAACCTATCGCTTGCTGTGGGGAATTCCCGGACGTTCCAACG
Source organism: Microcoleus sp. bin38.metabat.b11b12b14.051 (assembly GCF_013299165.1). Lineage (NCBI taxonomy): Bacteria > Bacillati > Cyanobacteriota > Cyanophyceae > Oscillatoriales > Microcoleaceae > Microcoleus > Microcoleus sp. bin38.metabat.b11b12b14.051. Next base: position 363,342 of record NZ_JAAFKD010000001.1, on the reverse strand, counting down.
CCCTAACTATTGCTAAAAGACTCGGTTTGCTAGCATCCATAGTCGAAGAAGCTCAAACCCATGTCGGAGGTGCTTCGGCCGATGTCAATCAAGTGATCGCAGGACTCGAAGCCCAGCGCCGGAGACAGGAAACCAAAGCCCGCGAAGCAACTCAACTGCTGCACCAAACCGAAAAACTGCACAAGGAAGTTTCTCAAAAAGCAGCGGCTTTGCAAGAGCGGGAACGAGAACTAAAAATTGCTCAGGAAGTGGCAGTAAATGAGGCGATAGGCACAGCAAAATCAGAAATTGCTCAAATCATTCGGCGGTTACAGGCGGGGGATAAAACTGCTCAAAATGCCCAACAGGCAACAGAAACATTAAATCAAATTTCCGAAAAACATTTGCCCTCTCGGAAACAACCGGCGAAGCCCAAACCGGGTTTTATGCCGAAAACGGGCGATCGCATCCGCATTCCCAGCCTGGGCCAAACCGCCGAAGTCCTCAGCGGGCCAGATGCTAACGAAGAGTTGAGCGTGCGGTTTGGGATTATGAAAATGAGTGTAAAACTGGCAGAAATTGAATCCCTAGACGGTGAAAAACCGGAAACCAAAGCTCAATTAGCCAAAGTTGCAGCCGCCCAAGCAGCCGCCGCAGCCAAAGCCAAGCAAGCAGCGACGGAACCGGCAAAACCCAATCCTGAAATTGCCATTCGCACTGCTAATAATTCGATCGACCTCCGGGGTGCGAGAGTCTCCGACGCCGAAATCGAAATCGACAGAGCTCTGTCCAAAGCCGTCGAATACGGTGCGCTGTGGATAATTCACGGTAAAGGTACCGGACAGTTGCGGCGCGGAGTTCACGAATTCCTCGCTACTCACCCGCAGGTTTCTCGCTTCGAGCTCGCCAGTCAAAAAGAAGGAGGTGGAGGCGTGACGTTGGTTTATCTCAAATAAGCTGGCGCGCATCTAATTTTTGCGAATGATGTTTCTCCAAACTCCTGTGAGGTGGGCATCCTGCGCGCCAGAAAAGTTAAATCTGTTCGGCCGCAACAGCTTAGTTGAAACACGCAGAATTGATTTCGGGCACCGGACGGCGTAGGATGGTTGGGGGTAAAAAATTATGGGTTTTTCTAGTTGCGATCGATCGAACTTGCAACCGCAACTTTCAACTGGCAAATCCGTCCAGCAACTAGGATTGCCGGAATCAAAGCAACGAGTTATGGAGAAAAATTAACAGAATCTGCTTTTGTCCGGCCGCCAAGCAAAAGCATTGCAGACTGTCGATATCCTGCCTCAACCTGTCTTATTTCCCGTGCCCAAGCCATGCGCTCGACAGTAAAGCCCTCCGCTCCCACAAATGAAACGGGCCCATCTCCCAACTGGGAAGAATTGACCCAAAAAGCACCAGAACCTACCCAGTTGGACAACATTAAAGCCCAACTGGATTTAGTGCTGCTAGCTCTAGAAGCGCTGGCAGAAATTGGCTCAGAGGCGATGCTCAAGGTAGCAGCCGAACTGAATTTAGAGCCAATGGTAGCCGATCGCGTCGCTTTGTGGCGGCTGCGCCAATCGAACCCGCTACGGAAAGGCCAGGGAGGGCGGAAAAAACTGGATGTAGAGGAAGCGCGATCGCTGGTTTTGATAAGCTGTAATTTAGCAAAACAGCACCAAGCTTTAATCCGCCGCGCCGTGGCTTTGCTGGAACAAATGGCCGAGCAAAACCGCGAACCTCACACAGTCGCTTTGTTGGGAGACTATATTGATAGGTTCAGCAACACCTATGCCGATCGCATGGAAGATGCAGAAACTTTATCGGCAAAAGAACTAACTAATTTAGCCCTGAAACTCCTGATCGATTTGCTATTTTACAGCAGTCCCGGCGGCCACAGGCGCCTCTGGCTGGCTCTCCTAGACCGTGCTAAGAATTAAGCTAAGCCATAATGGGAACGAGAATGAAAAATATCAGGAACAGGCAAGATGCCTGTTACTAAAAAAAAAATATTTGTTGTGGAACAGGCATCTTGCCTGTTACTAAAAAAAGCTTGTTGAAACTACTGCTAAATATCAGCTAAAACATAGTTATTCCTTCTTCCTTCTTCCTTCTTCCTTCTTCCTTCTTCGCTATGGTTTTCAAACGGTACACGCCCCCCACTTGCACGCTGGAAATTACAGCCAAAAGTTCGCCTCTATCTCGCTGGGCGGGCAAACCCGTGTTTAAATCTTTAAATTTCGAGTTGCGGCTCGATGACCCCAGGCTACCAGATACTCAACACGTTACACTCAGGGGCGATCGCCAGCAACTCGAAACCCTCCACGAAGCAGTCAGCAACTACGTCCAAAACTTCCTCGGCGAATCCCGCGAGTGGGAAAGCAATATCGAGCCTGAAACTAGCCTTACGGCGGGCGCCGACTTGCCAGAAATCGAGCGTAATGCCGTTACATTCGATCGACCCCCCAACACCTCCGAACTAGCCACCGCCGCCCCAAACACCACCTACCTGCCAGTTCCCCCGCGCCTAGAACCCCGTGGCTTGCTCGCCCACAACTTGTTTTTAGGCTCATTGAGCGCCGTCGAATCCGGGCCCGAAGTACACCTGAGCACCCTGCAACTGTTTGACTTGGCCACCGCACTAGATGACTGCGCCGCCGAAGTCATGGCCCTCCCCAACCTCAACCGCGATCGCTCCCGGGCGAAAGCATTACCGTGGCTGAATATCGCAGCTATGCTGGTCGCCGGCGTCGGAATGACGGCGGGAATTGTCAAAATGCTCGATCGACCCAACAACTCCCCGCAAACCGCTTCAGCCCCCGCCCCAGCCCCCGCCAACCCACAATTTACCCCCGTACCGGGGCAGCCCCAAATACTTGCAGGCGCCACCCCCAGCCCAGTTCCCGCCCCCACAACATCCCCCACAACATCCCCAGTACCAACACCAACAGCCACAGCCACACCCGGTTTACCCCCCCTACCGCCCCCGCCCATCAACACCGCCAGCGCCACCCCCAGCCCCAGCTTGCCCCCAATCGCCCTAGCCCCAAGCCCAGCCACCAACAAACCCAGCCCCATCCAGCAGCCCGCCCTGCTATTTCCCCCCAACAGCAGCGCACCAGCCGCCTCCGGGAGCGCCCCAGCCCTCCCCAGCGGGCAAATCATCACAATTCCCGATCCCGTTCCGGCCCCGCCGCTAACTACCGCCCCCCAAGCACCCGCAACCACGCCCTACGTGCTGCCCCCCATACCGCCGAGACTAGCTCCCGCCGTACCGCCCCCCCTGCCCCCCTCCCTATCAGCATCCCGATTTCCCGTTCCCCCACCGCAACCATTCCCGCGGCGCATCGAGCCAATTGTCCCCCCTGCGAGTACAGAACTTCCAGCCCTTGAGGACGCTCAACCGCAAGCCGAGTCCCCAGACAGCAACCAAGCAGCAGCCAGCAAAAAAAACCGCACTTTATTTGATACAATTCCTCAGGTTTCCGAAGCAAGAACCTACTTTGAGGAACGCTGGAAGCCACCAGAAGGAATGGAACAAACCTTGGAATACAGCGTGCAGATCGATGAAAACGGCTCAATTCAGACAATTGTGCCCATGGGCAAAGCAGCAGCCGATTATATCGATCGCACTAATATGCCCTTAGTCGGCGAGCCGTTTGTTTCCGCAGTTTCCCGGGGGAAAAACCCGAAAATTCGAGTAGTGTTGAGGCCGAACGGTCGAGTACAAACCTTTTTGGAAGAGAGTAATTGAACGCTCTAAAATAAATTGTTCACATGGAAAATGCAGGTTAAATACTAATGCTAAAACAACTTACAAAAAATCTATTTTTAACTGCCGCAGCCTCCAGCCTGTTGACAGTCGCTCCAGTTTCTGCCACTAATTCTGTATCGGCAAAGCCCGCAGAATCACCAGCAAATAATAGTTTAGTTCAAAACACCGGAGCCAACGAATATTTCCAGCAAGGCTTCAATTTAGCCGTACAAGATGATAAAGCAGGTGCGGAAGCAGCCTTTCGCAGAGCAATTCAAATAGACCCCAATTTTGCCGAAGCCTACGCCAACTTGGGCAGCCTTCTCGCCAATCAAAACAAACTAGAAGAAGCAGCTTCCAATCTTCAAAACGCAATTCGCCTCAAACCAAACACCGCAGAATTTCACTATATGTTCGGACAAGTCCTCTACGCACAAAATAAAATGTCAGAGGCAGTAGAATCAGTAAAAAAAGCCAGAGATTTATTCCGAAACCAAGGAAAAGCCCAAGAAGCAAACTCACTCGAACAAGTGCTCAGAAACATGAAAAAATAACTCATGTAGGGTGCGAACCCTCCAGCGCACCCTAATTTACAAATTCTCATAAAAATCAATACTCCTGTACGCAAGTTGCTCGCCCCGTCAACCAGCGCATCGAATATCACCCGACAAACTCAAATTCTTCTTTCCTTCTACCTTCTACCCTCTCTATCACTTTCCTGTTTTTCGATCCCAAACTTCTCCAATCCCATAAAAAACTATAATTCCGGCAAAACTAGCTAAAAAATCTTCAATACTAGCAGTACGATTCGGTAAAATAGCTTGCAGCGTTTCTTCCCCAGCAGTGAAAATAGTAAACAGTGCGGGCCCGAAAGGAATTGGATAACCAAACAAACTCATCATTTTTTTACCAGTTGCTCTGTGACACAAAAAAGATGCAATTCCGTACAAAATAAAATGTCCAACTTTATCATAAGGTGGATGAGCGAGAGAAAAGTTGACTAAGAGCCCCATATCTGCCACTAGCATGATACTGAGAATAATCAAAAAATACACAAGACAGGCAACAATCCAGAATTTTTTTGATAACTTCATCGTTCTTTTCCTAATAACGATCATACACAAACTAAGTCGTAGTCGTAGGGTGCGTCGCCACGATAAAGTCACTACATTCAACCGACAATCTCATAGCTAAGGAATGAAAATTTAATAACTTACACTTTTATGCTTGTGGGATGGGCGTCTCGCCCGTCCCGAAAGGGCGGGCGGGCGAGACGCCCACCCCACAAACTTGTGTAAGTTATTTAATTCTCATTCCATAGCTAAGCACCTGACAAATTTGATTTTAACGCGCCCACTGTTGCAATATATAATTGTAAAACTTTTCCGTATCTACTCGATCCATTGCTTGGATTTTTCGACCTCCATTTTGAATTTTTGTCCGTCCTTGACTGATACCTTCGGTAACAATTGCGGTTTCCCATTCTCGCAGTTCGTAAAATTCTGGGTGCGCTAAGTAAGCGGTTGCCAAAATATCCCAGAAATAGTAATCTTGAGATATTGCTAGGGCATAACACTGTCCGGCCAAGTCGGAGATTGGATATTGGCGCTGTCTGGCTAAGCGATTGGAAAATTCCACAGTCAGCGGTACGTTGTTGGTGATATCTAAAGGACACATCACAATCGGAATTTGTGTTTGCCAAATTCGCTCGATCGCGATCGGGTCCCAGTAAGCATTCCATTCCGCCGACATATCTTGTCCCGGTTCCATATCTTTGCTAACATTGCCGGGAACGTTAAGTGCGCCTCCCATCCAGACAATCTCTTGAATTTTGCCTTCAATTTCTGGCGCGATATCTAAAGCTTGGGCTACCGTTGTTAACGGCCCCGTTACCATTAATGTGACCGGTTCGGTTGCATCCCGCAAAACTCGCACCATAAAGTTTTGTCCGGGTTCTGATACTAACGGCGTGTCAACGGTTGCTTGTTCATTTAGAATGGGAAGTCGATCGCACGCAAAGGAATCTCGCCGAAACAACACCGGAAAAGGATTGAGTCCCCGCACCGTACTCGCCGCCACCGGCACCTGTGAACGCCCCATCAAATCCAGGATTTTGCGCGTTGCACTCACCGCAGGTTGAATGTAGCAGTCAGCAGGAGTCACAATTACTCCGAGAGTTTCCACTTCCTCCATAGTCATCAGCAACACGACTGAGAGATAATCGTCAACTGCACCGTCGTGATCCATTAGTACCAGCTTTTTCGACATTCTGCTTCCCCGTCACTGAATTCATGTAAAGTACAAATATAAATTTATTTGTTCTAAAAATACAACTGACTCAACTATACCCGTTTTCAAATGAGGCGATCGCCAATTCAATTACCAAATATCTCAATTCCGTTAACACCGACATTATTGCTCTCTCTTCTGTCTTCTCTCCCTCAGCGTCCTCTGTGTACTCTGCGGTAAATCATTCCGATACAACCCCAATTGATACGACCAATTACCAATTACCAATTACCAATTACCAATTACCCGTTCCCCATCTGTACCTAACTTAAGAATTCCCATTATGAATACCATATCACCTTACGGCTCTTGGAAATCTCCCATTACCTCAGATTTAATTGTTTCGGGAACTGTTGGACTCGGACAAATTGCGATCGACGGCGATGATATTTACTGGGTAGAAGGACGACCCTCAGAAGCAGGGAGAAGCGTCCTCGTGCGACGCACTCCCGACGGTAAAATAACTGACGTAACACCACCTCCTTTTAATGTTCGCACTCGCGTTCACGAATACGGCGGCGCTTCCTTTGCAGTTGCTAGCAGCACCATCTATTTCTCTCATTTTGCCGACGGGCGGATTTATTGTCAAACATTAGATTCCCAACCAGAAACCCTGACACCTGCTGCTAATTGTTGCTATGCAGATATGATTGTTGACCCGAAAGGAAATCGGCTGATTTGCGTGCGGGAAGACCGTAGCGGCGACGGTGAAGCGGTCAATACTATTGTTAGCATTAATTTGGCAGACGGCGCCAACATTCAAATCTTAACTCAAGGCAACAATTTTTATGCTTCGCCTCGTTTGAGTCCTGACGGTTCTCAACTTTCCTGGATTTGTTGGAACCACCCAAATATGCCATGGGATGGCACAGAATTGTGGGTGGCAGAAATTAATGCTGATGGTTCTTTAGGTGAAAAAAACTTAGTTGCTGGCGGAGTTGATGAGTCGATTTTTCAGCCGGAATGGTCGCCGGATGGAGTTTTGTATTTTGTTTCTGATAAGTCGAATTGGTGGAATTTTTACAGAACCCCCTTACCAAGGGGGGAAGCAAAGAGAGAAACAAGCTTGCGGGAACAACAAGAAATCGAACCTTTGTGCGATATGGCGGCTGAATTCGGCCTTCCTCAGTGGGTTTTTGGAATGTCTACCTACGCCATAATCTCGGAAAATCAAATTATTTGCACTTACACTCAACAGGGTAAGTGGCATTTAGCAAGTCTCAATTTAGCAACCAAACAATTAACAAATATTGAGACAGGTTACACTGATATTTCGTCGGTGAAAGCGCGGGGAGAAATTGTGGTTTTTCTTGCGGGTTCGCCGATCGCCTCTACAGCCATTGTACAGCTAAATTTAGCCACCACTCAACGGGAAATTATGCGAAAATCCAGCGATTTAAGCATCGATGCTGGTTATCTTTCTGTACCGGAACCGCTGGATTTTCCCACGGAAAACGGTTTGACTGCTTTCGGTTTCTTCTACCCTCCGAAAAATCAAGACTTCGCCGCACCTGCGGGTGAAAAACCGCCGCTAGTTGTCAAAAGTCACGGCGGCCCTACTGCTGCTACTTCTAGCAGCATGAATTTGAGAATTCAATATTGGACGAGTCGCGGTTTTGCTGTCCTTGATGTCAACTACGGCGGTAGCACGGGTTACGGCCGGGAATATCGCAGAAGGCTGCAAGATAGTTGGGGTATTGTTGATGTTGATGACTGCGCTAACGGTGCTAAATATTTAGCCGAAAAAGGTTTGGTGGACAATGCCAGAATGGCGATCGCCGGAGGCAGTGCAGGGGGCTACACGACTCTGTGCGCTCTGACTTTCCGCGACGTGTTTAAGGCCGGTGCGAGCTATTATGGAGTGAGCGATTTGGAAGCCTTGGCAACTGATACTCACAAGTTTGAAGCGCGCTATCTGGATGGATTGATCGGGCCATATCCGGAACGCAAAGATTTGTATGTAGCGCGATCGCCCATTCATTCAGCCGAACGTTTATCTTGTCCCGTTATCTTCTTTCAAGGATTGGAAGATAAAGTAGTGCCGCCGAATCAAGCCGAAATGATGGTAGAGATATTGAAAGCTAAAGGTTTGCCGGTTGCTTACGTTGCTTATGAAGGGGAACAGCACGGTTTTCGCCGCGCCGAAAATATCAAAAGAACTCTTGACGGCGAATTCTATTTCTATTCCCGGGTATTTGGGTTTGAGTTAGCTGAAGCGGTGGAACCAGTGCCGATTTACAATCTTTAGGACAAATTAATTTTGCAGTTGCTATGTTGGTGCAAACAAAGCAACTGCAAATTTGATGCCTAATTTGACAAAATTGAATGTGATATCGTTCACAAACTTGGCTGTTTGCTGTCACAAATTTAGCTGTTAATTGTCACAGCTTTCAAGGAAATATACCGAGAAGATATTAGGGTGCGATCGCTCTCTGCTGCCCCTAAAAAAGGCGATCGCGCAATGTCCAATTGAGAGTCAAACTCTATGCAAACTCCTGTAAACCTGATTCCATCTGCTTTGGGCGAGCTGTTTGCCGAAGTCAATCATAGAGGCTATATTACTTTAGCCGATCGCTACGGCTTGTTGGCTGCTATCTTTGACGACAGCTTAACCGAGGAAGACAAACGCTCGATCGATCGCCTGCTGCGCTCTGTATGCCGCGGCAGAATAAAATTAGTGAACGAACTGTCTGCCATCAGGTAAAGATTAATTTAGCATCAAAAAACCTTGCTGTGCAATACAATGTAAAACTCTCGCCACCGCCCGCGAAGTGTTTTCATCAGATATCGCCTGCTAAGACAGCTTCACTTCATGCGCTCTCTTCGGGAATATCCCTGTATTTTTGCACTCATCTACCTACAGCACTTTGCGTGACAGAGCGGTTAAGAAACAGCAGCCCGCAAAATAATTTCGGATTTGTTTACTTGAACCTAATTTAACTTGCAAAACTTGGGAGTTATACTGAACAATACCAAACATGGTATAACTTAGGTTACTCATCGATAGATATTAAACCGCGCCGTAACCCACTAACATTCATTGAAAGTATATGTTCACAAATTCTAAAAGCATCGCTTTATGACGATTCTGACTGTACAAATTCTTTGTTCTGAAGCAGCAATATTTTCAGCAGCCGAGTCTCAACATCCAGAACCTCTGCTTTACGGAGTCACAGACGGAAAGGCTATTGGGACATATTTAGAACAAAAGTTCAAACTGTATCTCAAGCTGCGATATGAATTTTTAGAAGGAAACTCAGCAAGCGGCATCGATTTTCCCGGACTACTTGTGGATGTCAAAGTAACAAGCGTTAAACAACCACAATCCTCATGCCCTTTTAAATCTGCAAGACAAAAGATTTTTGGGCTTGGATATTCACTGATTATCTTTGTTTACGAAAAGACAGACAACAGCACAAATCGAACTGCAACGCTGAATATTCTGCATACAATTTACGTAAGTGCGGAAAGAACAGCAGATTTTCAAATGACCCGTGGAATTCGCAATATTTTAGAGAACGAAGGTAACAAAGATGATTTGCTGGCTTTTCTGCTTGACAGAAATCTACCTGTTGACGAAATTGAAGCCGATAAAATTGCCGACGAAATAATGATAAATCCGCCCCTACAGGGATTTTTGACTATTTCTAATGCGTTGCAATGGCGACTTCAGTATGGCAGAGTAATTGAGCGTGCCGGAAAAGAAGACGGCGTGATAGCAGTTTACAGATTTAACTCATGATTTCCAATTCTCATAAAGCGAAAGTAGAATACGGAGATTTTCAGACACCCCCAGAATTAGCTGAGATGGTTTGTCGGAAATTGATAGAACTTGATATTAACCCCAAAGTTATCATTGAGCCAACTTGTGGAATAGGTAATTTCATTGAAGCTGCTGCAAATTTGTTTCCCTTTGCTAGCAACATTATCGGCGTTGAAATAAATCCAAGTTATTTAAGAGAATTTACAGAAAAAAATGAATTATTACCGGATCAGAGATGTGAAGTTAAGCAAGGAGATTTTTTTGAGTTTGACTGGACATCATTAATCAACCAATTTAATCATCAGGTGCTGGTACTGGGCAACTTTCCTTGGGTGACAAACTCACAACAAGGAACTATGGGTAGTGAAAACTTGCCTAAAAAAAGTAACTTTCAAAAGCACGCCGGCTTAGACGCACTAACAGGTAAAAGTAACTTCGATATCTCAGAATGGATGCTGATTAAAGCAATTCACTGGTTGCAGAATCGTGATGCAACTCTGGCAATGCTTTGCAAAACTTCTGTTGCTAGAAAATTATTGAACTACATTCATTCAAATAAACTTAATCTCGGTAGTTGTGTAACTTACAAAATAGATGCTAAAAAATATTTTCATGCAAATGTTGATGCCTGTCTGTTAGTCTGCAAGTTTGACTCAAACTCCCAGAACTACTTTTGCGATGTATTTAGCAGTTTAGAAAGTTCAGAATCTCACCGCATAGGCTATCAAAATAATCTCCTAGTTAAGGATATAAATGCTTTCACTAAACTGAGTCATTTATATGCCGTGAATTCAGGGGCGAAATGGCGATCGGGTGTAAAACACGACTGCTCGAATGTGATGGAGTTTCGGAAAATTGATAATTTGTTTGTCAATGGATTTGGGGAAGCTATCGAGCTTGAGGAAACTTATCTATTTCCGCTACTTAAAGGCTCTGATGTCGCTCAAAATCGCATTAATGCCACAAACCGCTATATTTTAGTAACTCAAAAATTTATTGGCGAGTCAACCGAATCTATCAGGCATATAGCTCCTAAAACCTGGCGCTATCTGGAAGATTACGGAGAATATCTAGACAATCGCAAAAGCAAGATTTATCAACATAATCCTCGTTTTTCAGTTTTTGGAGTTGGCGATTATAGTTTTAAATTGTGGAAAATTGCCATTTGCGGACTTTATAAAAAATTAGATTTCAGATTGGTCGGTGCAATAGCTAATAAATCTGTGATTTTTGATGACACTGTTTATTTTATTAGCTTTGAAAACGAACAAGTTGCGCGTGAAAATTTTGAGCTTTTGAATTCACCGGCTGCAATTAGCTTTTATTCGTCAATGGTATTTTGGGATGAAAAGCGCCCGATTAAATCCAGCATCTTAAATTGTCTGAATCTAACTCTGCTGGCAGATTTGGAATATTTAACCGCAGATGCACGCAGATGAACGCGGATGGATAGAGCTATAATTTATATGATCGGTAATTCTCAAAACCTATGACTCAAGCTTTACCCAGACTCGTAAACTTCGAGGAATTTGTGGATTCGCTGCCTGAAAATTCGGCGGTACGCTACGAACTGCATAATGGAGATATTGTTGAGATGGCACAACCAGTAGGCGAACATGAGGAAGTTAAAGGCTTTCTTACAATCAAAATTTCCTTTCAAATAGAACGTCTAGGATTGCCCTACGGTATCCCCAACCAAGTGATAGTTAGACCTCCTGAAAAAGATTCTGGTTATTTCCCTGATGTGTTGGTGCTGAATCGCGCAAATCTGGTGAACGAAAGTTTATGGAAAAAACAGTCTGTTCTCAGTTTGGGTGCATCGATACCTTTGGCGATCGAGGTTGTGTCAACCAATTGGCGCGATGATTACTATTTGAAATATGCCGATTATGAGGAGATGGGTATCCAGGAATATTGGATTGTAGATTATGCTGCGTTGGGCGGACGCAATTTTATTGGCAATCCCAAACAACCGACAATTTCTGTCTGTAATTTGGTTGATGGTGAATATCAAATACTCAGGTTTCGAGACAATGAACGAATTGTTTCCCAAACTTTTCCCGATTTGAACCTCACAGCAAATCAGATTTTTCAAGGTGGTGCAGTTTAGTTTTAGGGTGCGTCAGATCGTGAATTTTGGTCGATCGCCCAAATCACGCGATCTGACGCACCCTACTTAACTGTGATTTTTGATGATACTGTTTATTTTCTCAGTTTTGAAAACGAACGAGTCGCACGTCAAACTTTTGAGCTTTTGAATTCACCTGCTGCAATTAACTTTTATTCATCGATGGTATTTTGGGATGAAAAGCGCCAGATTAAATCCAGCATCTTAAGTTGTCTGAATCTAACTCTGCTGGCAGATTGGGAATATTTAACCGCAGATCCACGCAGATGAACGCGGATGGATACAGACTGATATGGAGTCAGTTATGCAGTTCGCAACCTGCTACTATTTTCGACCAAAAACATAAATAGTAGTGATATCGTTCCAAATTCCTCGCTCGGTTTGCAATGATTCTAATTCATTCTCAAACTCAGCTTTAGCTTGCGCTAATTGCTCGGTTGACAGTGTTGATAAAGGAGGCGGATATTGTCCGGGAGCCGGATGAGAACTTCCCGCCCACATTGCTTTTGCTTTTTCTAAGCTGATATAGCTACCATCTTGCTGAATTTTAATTTCTATATCCTTAAATCCTGCTTGTTCGAGCAAACTGTGGCACTTTTCCACAGTACCTGTGGGTTTGCTCATGTTGAAGGAAATGCCGTATTTTTTAGCTACTTTCTGCGTTACAACTCCGCCAACAAAAGCGGTATCAGCAAAGGCATGAATTCCCAGGATTCCCCCTGGTTTGAGGAATTTGTGCCAGTGGGTGAGGGTGGCGTGCAGATCCGACATCCAGATGAAGGCTGAAGCACAAAAAATACGATCGCAAGTATTGACAGGAAAATCGAGCGTTTCGGCATCTGCAAGGATAAATTCTGTGTTTTTGAGACTTAATGCTTGAGCCTTGCTTCTGGCTATATCGAGCATTCCCGTTGCAATATCTACGCCAATAACTCGACCTTGGGAGCCAACAATCTCAGCGGCTGCGATCGCCACATGACCTGTTCCCGTTGCCATGTCTAAAATCTGCTGACCAAAACCAACTCGCCCGTATTCTACCAGACGGCGAGCAGTTTGTAAATGCCAATCGCTGTTATCGTAGGTTTGACTTCGGCGGGTGTACAAATCTGCTATTTCTTGCTTGTATTTGTTTAGTTCAGGTTGGTTGCTCACCTAGGTTTTCTCGGTAGTAGAAACTTGTCTGGTGTGTCAGAGTGGGTGATGCAAGTCGATCGCCCAAATCAGCCAATCTGACGCACCCGAATTAACTCGCTCAATTCCTCAACAAACAGCGGGGACTACGCCCAATTCCTTAATCGCAGCCTCTGGGCCAACCAGAGAAACATAGGGTTCGATAAAGTATTTGTGAGCAGCTTCCTGAGCTTCCGCAGTCGTAACTGCTGCAATTTCTGCTTGAAATTCCTCGTCAAATTTAATTCCCAATTCCAGAATTTCGTACCAGCCTACAACTTGGGCAATTTGCGAATTAGTTTGTTTTCCTAAAGCATATTGGCCGAGCATTTTATTCTTGCAAGCTTGCAATTCTTCTTCGCTTAGTTCCATGTTAGCTAGTCGATCGACTTCTGTACGCAATCCTTCAAAAGCAGTCACCGTATTTTCCGGCGCTGTACCCATGTACGCGACAAACTGAGCGGTGTCTAGGCGCGTCGCGTAGAGGGCGGAAACGTCGTAAGCTAAGCCCCGTTTTTCCCGCAATTCCACAAACAATCGGCTCGACAAACCGTTACCCAAATAAGTATTCAGCAACTTAATCGCTGCGTAGTCGGGATTTTTGACCGAGGGTGCGAGGTAGCCCAGCATAATCACTGATTGCTGCGTATCTTGCGCCTTAGCGACGGATTGAGGGGAGGCTGTGAGAGGGGGGACGGTTAAAGTCGGCAGGGGTGTTAAAGGCGCTTTCCAGGATCCAAATGTCCGATCGACTAAAGCGATCGCATCTTCGGTAGATATTCGGCCGGCTATAGAAATAACTACGTTGTCGGGACGGAAATAGGTTTTGTGGAACTGTTCTAGCTCGTTTCTGGTAAGCTTTGACATCGTAGCTTCCGTACCCAAGGTAGAGAAAGCATAGGGATGTTCTTGATACATGGCGTGTCGCAATTGCTCGAAGGCGATCGCAAATGGTTGTTCTTGTTGCGATCGAATTGCCGATATCGCAATGCGGCGTTCGAGTTCGACTTCAGCTTCCGGGAAAGTGGGCGATCGCATTAATTCGGCCGCCAACTCCAAAATGTCCTGAAAATCGGCTGTTACCGTCTTCAAACTTACTAAAAAGTAATCGGTAGTCGAGTCGGTACTCAACCTCGCTCCCACCGATTCTACACGTTCGGCAATTTCCAGCGAAGATAGGCGATCGGTTCCCTTAGTCATTACCGCCGACAGTAGGTGACACAATCCTGCTTGTTCGGGCTGTACGCAGCGGCTACCGGCGCGTAGGAATATCCTAGCTGCAATAATATCTGCTGCTGGATTTTCTGATGCTAAGACAACAATACCGTTGTCTAAAATCGTGCGCTGGATTTCATTTTTCATGATTAATTTAGTAATTGGGAATCGATAATGGGTAATTGGTAATGGGTAATTGGTAATTGATAATTCAATACGGTTGACTTAAGAGAGATCCCCCCTAACCCCCCTTAAAAAGGGGAGTAGGGGGTGGGACAAGAAAGCTCTCAAAGTCCCCCTTCTTAAGGGGGATTTAGGGGGATCTCCGGGGCATAAATAGTCTTAAGTAAACCGTATTGATTGATAATTACTCGATCGCCATTTTGCTATTTTCCATTGGCATTTTGTGATGATCAGTCCTCGACGCACAGGTAGTCTGAAACCGGGTTTTTCACGAAAAGACGCGCTGTAGTTCACAGATTAAATACAAAAACCCGGTTTCTTTGATAGTGCTGCGTTCAAGACTGATGCTGTCAGACTGGCTAGGGTTTGACGCACAATATCTAAATGTAACAAAATCTACTCGCTCCGGCTGCGCCACCAGCGCAGAAAACCCCGGACAAACCAACATCTATCCGATAGAAAAGATATTTATATTCATTGATTTAACCATCAGACTGGTTTGAGTACCACAGCCGCGTAGCGTCGGGGAGAGAGATATTGTTGAGCTAGGCGTTGGAGGTCTGATGGTTTAAATGACTTAATCCTGGTAGGATAGCTGAGCGCTAATTCGGCAGTGGCGATCGTACTGTAATATCCGTAAAGACCGGCTAACTGTCCCGGCGTTTCCAGCGAGAAAGCAAAGTCGTTGCACAGCAAACGCTTGCCGCGCATCAGTTCTGCTTCGGAAACCGGCTCAGATTGCAATTCCCACAGTCGATCGCAAATCCGAGATTCCACCTCTTCGACATCCTCGGCTTCCAAGACAGCGCTAATCGTAAACAAACTCGATTCCCGTTGTAGCGAGAAAGAGCTTTCTATCGCCTGTACCAATTGTAATTCTTCGCGCAGTTCCCGAACTAAACGCGAACTCCGCCCGTCTGCGAGCAACACAGAGAGCAAATCCAAGCCGCAAGCACTTTGCAGGTGTTCAACTCCCGGCCCAGTCCACGCCATCATCAGCCGCGCTTGTTCCAATCGGGGAAGACGGAGTTCCTGACGGCGAATTTCTACTAACGGCGGTTCGGCTTCGGAGACAAATTTAGGACAATCCCATCTATCTGAAAACTTCTCGAATGATTTCCCTATGATATCCCTGGCTTCTTCTTCCTCAATTCCGCCAACTATCACCACAGTCATATTTTCCGGCTGATAGTGCGATCGATGAAAACACCGCATTTCGTGGGGAGTTCGCGACATCAGCAACTCTTCCGTCCCGAGTACCGATCGCCTGTAGGGATGTTGCTGGTAAACTGTTTCCATCATTGCTTGGAAACCCAGCCAATCGGGATCATCTTGAGATTGGCGAATTTCTTCGAGGACTACATCTCGTTCGCGATCGAATTCTGCATCGGGAATCCCAGCGCGCAGCAGCAATTCTGCTAGTGGCTGCGCCATTTCTGCTAAATAATCTGCCCCAGCATTGACATAAAAATGGGCGTAGTCGTGACTTGTAGCTGCGTTGGCGACACCGCCGCGATTTTCGATTACTTGGTCAAATTCTCCAGGGGCGATCGCATCCGTCCCTTTAAATATCATGTGTTCTAGAAAATGAGCCATTCCCGACCAAGAATCGGGCTCCTTAGTAGCGCCAGCCCTCACCCACACGTCTAGCGCAACCACAGGGGTGGCCGCAATTTGCTGGTGAATCACCGTTAACCCATTGTGCAGCTTCCAGACATTGGCTGGGAACTCTAAAGCAGCGAGCAGTTGAGACAAGCTAGTTCTTCTTAAACTTTAGTTAACTTCGGCTGCAACTATGGTAGCGCTTTACTGATATGCGATCGGGATTAATTGATACAGAAATGATGACTGCTCTCTGTAATTCAACCTTAGTCATTAGTTATTGTTTATTTTTTGCTTTTTATTAAGCAGCCTCAAATACTTACCATTTTTTTGATCAAAAGTCAATAGCTTCTGCGAGCGATCGATCAATCAGTCGAGAGAAAGAGGAAGTTATCTGAGTATTTCCATAAATTAAAAGATGTAAGAACACAAAAGACATCCAGAGGAGACACGACAGATGGTAGCTACCCTTGAAGATACCAAGCGCCAAGCGATCGCGATGAAACTAGCAGACATGAAAGCGCTGCAAAACTTGCTGATCGCCAACGAGCAATTGTTCATCAATTCCTGCAACGACTCCGAACTGTGCGATCGCTTCCGGGATATGCTGGAGGACGATCGCAAAAACCTCGGCGTATTGGAAACAACCATCATCCAATACGGCATTCAAGCTGAACCGAAAGAAACCACCACAAAAATGGTTGAAGAAATTCAGAAACTGATGGAAGGTTCAGAACTCACCCTGTTTGAAAAAGTCACCCAGCACGAACTGCTCAAACACAAACAAACAATGGCCGGCTTGTTAGTACACAAAGCCGCCCAAGTAGTCGGTGCAGATATCGAAGCAGCCATTGTACCGCTCAACACAGTGAACTTTGAAAACCGCGCTCACCAAGAACAACTCAAAGGAGTTATGGAAATTTTGGGAGTGCGCGAGCTCACCGGAAAAGACCCCGATCAAGGCGTTTGGGCGCGCGTCCAAGATGCGATGGCTGCGATGAGTGGCATTATCGGCGGTGCAGTTACCCGCACCAAAGATGAGATGAACATCACCGAAATCATCTCCATGGATCACCGCAAAGTCGATACCATCTTCATGGAAATCGAAAAAACCGAAGATCCTCAAAAACTGCAAGAATTCTTCGGTCAACTTTACAAAGACTTAAGCGTGCACGCAGAAGCCGAAGAACAAATTGTGTATCCCGCAGTACGCAGCTACTTTAGCGATACCCAACAACTGTACAACGAGCAAGCAGAAATGAAGCAAATGCTCGCCCAAATCAAGGCTCTCAACCCCAGTTCTTCTAATTTCAAAGCTCAAATCCAACAGCTCAAAACAGCGGTTCAAGCTCACGTAAAAGAAGAAGAAAACGATATGTTCCCTCAAATTAGCCGCAACCTGAGCGAAGCCCAAATGGAACAAATGGCTACTCAATTCAAAGAAGCCAAAAGCACAATTCAGCAAGAAATGGCTAAAATGAGCTAATTCAGCAGCCCGCTATTTCCCAATCTAGTGTTACTAGAGCATAGCTAAACTGCAACCTATCAATCCCGCTACTAACGTGGCGGGATTAATGTTTTGTCTAAACTCACCAACCTTCAAAAAAAAGGACTAAAGTCCTCACTACAAACCAGGTTCGTAGTGAGGACTTCAGTCCTTTCTAAAAGTTCGTAGTGAGGACTTCAGTCCTTTCTAAAGGTTCGTAGTGAGGACTTCAGTCCTTTCTAGAAGTTCGTAGTGAGGACTTCAGTCCTTTCTAAAAGTTCGTAGTGAGGACTTCAGTCCTTTCTAAAAGTTCGTAGTGAGGACTTCAGTCCTTTCTAAAGGTTCGTAGTCAGGACTTCAGTCCTTTCTTTCTATCCATTAATCACAGATCCGCCATTGGGATGTAAAATTTGACCCGTCATATAAGACGAATCTTTAGAAGCTAAAAACACGTAACTGGGAGCAACTTCATCGGGTTGTCCAGCGCGTCCCAAGGGCGTTTCTGCACCAAATTTCGCAACTTTTTCTGCTGGGAAAGTTGCCGGAATTAGCGGCGTCCAAATCGGGCCCGGGGCGACTCCGTTGACGCGAATTCCTTTCTCCGCTAAACTTTGAGACAAAGAGCGAGTAAAGGCAACAATTGCTCCTTTTGTGGAGGAGTAATCTAGCAATTGTTCATTACCTTTGTAGGCAGTGACTGAGGTAGTATTGATAATTGCACTGCCTTCTTTGAGGTGTTTGAGAGCCGCTTTTGTCAGGTAAAACATTGAGAAAATGTTGGTGCGGAAAGTGCGCTCTAATTGTTCGGCGGTAATGTCTTCGATGCTTTCTTGCGGATGCTGTTCGGCGGCGTTGTTGACGAGGATATCGAGGTGGCCGAATTCTTTAACTGTTTGTTCCACAAGGTTTTTACAGGTGCTTTCTTCGCCGATGTCTCCGGCGATCGCCAGACAGCGGCGGCCGAGTTGTTCGATCGCCTCTTTAGTCTGGTTAGCATCTCCATCTTCGTTAAGATAGCCGATCGCCACATCCGCCCCTTCCTTAGCAAAAGCAACAGCCACGGCGCGCCCGATACCGCTGTCTCCGCCGGTAATTAAGGCGACCTTGCCGCGCAATTTGTCGCTACCGCGATATTCCGAGGCGAAGGATTCAGGTGCAGGCGTCATCTGGGATTCAATGCCCGGTTGCTGTTCTTGATGTTGAGCGGGATTTGTCTTTTGTTGAGTTGGCATAACACATTCCTCTAAGTTCTACCTCTATAAATAAAGGTTTTCTGGGGACGGGGAATCGTTCTTTTTGCGGATAGGAAGCTACGACTAAAGACAGTTTGTGCGATCGATACCACACAAAAATGCACCCCAAAATCATGTTTTGAGGTGCATTTTAAATCAGCTAATTACTAATTGTTGAGTCTCTAACTAGAAACCCAACCTCAGATTAAAACAGCGGAGTTGTAGTTGGAGCGCCCAACAGCAAGTCAGGTTTGTCGAAACCTTGCTCTGCCATAAAGAATGCAATCTGGGAATTAGCCAAGTCTTTCAACTTAGTGAAGTCAACATTCATCACGCCTGCTGTCTCAGGAGCAAGCAAGCTATCAGCACTGACATTCACCCCAGCAGCGGCAACACCGCCGTTAGTCAAAGGATCGGTGCTAACTGTAGCAGCCATATCCGTGCCACCAGTTACCGGATCGATACTAGAAGCAGTTCTTGCTGGAGTTGCTGCTGGTAGTGGCACCGAAGGCGTAGTATTCGGGCCCGGCACGTTAAAGCTAACAGGATTAGGCCCCGTTGCGATCTGGAAATCGTTGGGAACGCTAGGATCTCCTAAGACTTCCAACACCGAGTAAGTGGCAGGGAACAAATTCGGGAACAGAGCAATCCCTTGCGCGTTCGTTCTTACCAGCGGCTCACTACCGGCATCATAACGACCGTTCCGGTTCAAATCCAAAGTAAATGGGATATTGGCAAGAGGTGGTTCCCCCCCGTCTTGTATGCCGTTGCGGTTGTCGTCTCGGAATTTGGGAACTAACAAATCATAGCGGCGAGAGTTACCAATCAAAGCGCAAGTAAAGGTTTGATTGGGGCCCAAAACGATATTGAGCGGTTGAGTTGTCTGGAAGAAACCAGGAGGAGGTACTTCTCGCAGGTTGTAAGTACCGGGACGCAAATTTCTGAAAGCAAAAGTACCAAACTGATCGCTAGTGGTAGTTGCTTCCCCTGCATCCAGCGCGCCGTTGTTATTGGTATCGAGAAAAACAGTAACGTTGGCAATCGCCGGTTCGTTTCCGTCTCGGTAGCCGTTTTGGTTAAAGTCCTCGAATTTGCAACCAGTGATGTTGCTGTTCGGCGTGTTGGCAAAAGTAACGTTAGCGTCCTGAGTGCTTAGAGTCACGGGAACAGCAGCAGTTGTCGAAGGCGAGAAACCAGCCGGTACGACTTCCCGCACCGTGTAATTGCCCGGTGCTAGGTTTGTAAATGCTCCTCTCCCTTGGGCATTAGTCTGTATTTGTTGTTCTCCGGCATCAGGAGTCCCATTATTGTTGGTGTCTAGGAACACAGTGACACCGCCAATCGGTGCTTCACCCTGAGTTGACTCGAAGCGACCGTTTCCGTTCAGGTCATTGTATTTGAATACAGTGATGTTAGGTCGAGTGTTTCCCACACCGCTATTAGCTCCAGTCCCAGTATTACCTACGACAGGAGTAAAGGTAAGTGCTGGTGAGGGGTTAGTCGCTGGGAAAGCTAAAGGCGTGTTGGCAAAAATCGGTCGTACACCCGTTGCTGCGATCGAATTTTCCCCAAGCTGTTGAAAGCCGTCGCGGTTGGTATCTACGAATTTAGGGTCGTTTGGTTTCAGTGTATAGCTCGGATCTGTTACTAAGATCGGTTGCTCTCTGCTGATCGTACCTTGGAACCGCGCCTGCGGCCCCGGTGCGGAAACCAGAGCGGGGTTCGGAGTAGTTGCCACTGGAGCATTGAGGTTGCCTGGGGGAATGTTGGGGCCTCCTACTTCGCTCAGAGAGCTTCTTGGGAAAACTTCCAAGACAGAGTAATTGGCCGATCGCAAGTTTTTGAAGGTAGCCACACCGTTAACATCGGTGAGTTGGAGCTCTTCTCCTGTATCAAAGCGACCGTTTCCGTTCACATCTAAAATGAAGGGTACGTTAGCAATCGGGGGTTCAAAAACTCCATTTACCACATTTCGGGTGCCGCTGCGGTCTATGTCCCGAAATTTGTTAATTTCAATTTGATACAGCGGAGTGTCACCAACTTGAGCGCAGGCAAAGGTTTGACCGGGGGCTACCGTTACGTCCAGTACGGGAATGTTGTTGGGTGGGGTGCTTTGGGGGAAATCTCTTTCTAGGGGTTCTCCGTTGATACCGTTGACTCGTTCTTCCCGAACTCTGTACGTTCCAGGTGTTACATTAAACGACCACGCACCATTTTTGTCTGTTAATGTGTTGAGTTCCCCTGCATCCAATCTGCCGTTGGGGACGCTACCGTTGCTGCCATCAAGATATATCCTGACATTTTTAATCCCAGGTTCATTGCCGTCTCGAAAGCCGTCGGCATCTATGTCTAAGTATTTGCATCCAACAATCCGGCTACCCACAAGCTGGGTGTTGCCAAAGAAAACGTTGACGTTGCTGTTTCCAACAGTGACAGCGAGGGGGTTGGGAGTCGTAGTACGGAAACCAGCAGGTACTGTGGTTTCTGTGAGTACGTAGTTACCGGGAACCAGATTTATGAATGAGAACCCTCCGTTAGCGTCTGTCAGGACGGAGACATCCCCTGTATTTAATTGGCCGTTGCTGCCGATCGCAGGTTCGAGGAGAATGGGGATATTTGCCAGACCCGGTTCGTTTGCCTGTCTGATCCCATCCGCGTTCAAGTCATTGAACTTGATACCTAAAATTGCCGGGCCTGTATTCCCAACCTGTAATTGCTGGGCAATGCGCTCTTCGCTAGTTAAATTTTCCATGATTTCTCTCCTTCACACCTAAATCCACGTAAATTACAGACTACTGTATGGGTTTGTCAATAGCTGAGTAGCTGTTGCTAGTCGCTGACAAACGCTACTCGATTTTACATACGTCTGTGCCTGAGGTAATGTTCCCCATCTCACACAACAATGCCTCAAGCTTTGTCGCTGGCAAGTATATCAGGTTTTGAAGAGCCCTGGCAATTTGAGGGCAACATCTTCAAGATTTGCACGCCTTCTCTCTCCGTACATACTTGCTGTTTCGAGCGTGAAAAAGGCCTTGACTGACTGCTCCCCCGCAATATGTTGTAGTTTGGCGGTATCGTTGTGATTTGTCATGGTTCTCTCTCAAAAGCCAATTCCAGAGGCGGAAATTGCCTCAAGAGAGCAAACTGTGACCGATCGACCTACAGGACTCGATCTGACACCCGTCAGCCCAAATAATGCAACTGCTTTGTGGGTTTCAAACCCTGATTTAATCAGTCATTCCCATCGAAAATCTGCAATGCGAAAATCGAAAATTGCATGACTTACTTTGCCTGCAAGTATGCCGATCGGAGTTAGGGGAACTGCCTGATACTTTCTCGCCTCACGCTCGATGTCACAGCCTCTGAATATTGCACCCAATATACAAGCCAGCTCCAGAGCTCCCGGAACATAGGCTTGAGTGTTGGAGGTTGCCAACAATAGGGTATCACGCGATCGCCCTTTAATCTCTTTCTGATTTTTATCTGCGGTTTCGGCGAACGGGCGATCGAGTTCGATCGCCACCTACATCACCGACAAATCGGTCGCACCTACTGACACTAACGAGTTTCTCAGATATAGATTAATTAATTCATTTTTGTTGACAAGTCCGACGATTTGTGTATCAGGAGCCAGATTGACATTCTGTGGCGCCAAGTTAGGAAGATTGCCTAAATTTACGGCTGGTCGATCGACCAAAAGATCGCTAATTTGATAACTATCGCGATCGGCGATCGAAAGCCAGCTATCCGCCCCTATATTGCCGACAGGTTCGCCCGTATAGTTGGTAGCATCCGTCAGCGGGTCGCCCTTCAATGATTTAGCCGATCGACTTTCAGGATCTCCCGTCAGCAAATCGATGCTGCTGGCCCGAACATCTGCCGAGACAACCACCAGTGCAGGCGGAGTGGTTTGAATGAAGCCTGGGGGTGGAACTTCCCTAATGATGTAACTACCTACCGGAACATTGCGGAAACTGTAATTA
Source organism: Microcoleus sp. bin38.metabat.b11b12b14.051 (assembly GCF_013299165.1). Classification (NCBI taxonomy): domain Bacteria; kingdom Bacillati; phylum Cyanobacteriota; class Cyanophyceae; order Oscillatoriales; family Microcoleaceae; genus Microcoleus; species Microcoleus sp. bin38.metabat.b11b12b14.051. The sequence goes on along the minus strand of NZ_JAAFKD010000001.1, from coordinate 340,567 downwards.
CCTTGACTATCGCTAAAGGTATTGGCTTCGCCCGGATCTAAACGGCTGTTGTTATTGAGGTCGATGTAAATTTGGGTATTGGGTATTGGCGGTTCCCCAGCATCTAGGCGGCCGTTGGCATTAAAATCGTTAAATTTCACACCGCTAATCGTCCCCGTTACCAACACGTTGCCAAAGCTGAGATTAGTGGCATTTGTGCCGTTACCCACGGTAATCGGAGTCGGATTTGGAGTAGTTTGTCGGAAACCGGGCTGCGGGACTTCTCTGACCGAATAAATGCCAGGGGACAAGTTGATAAAAGAGAAATTACCTTGGGCGTTTGTTAAAGTCGAAGGCTCGTTGGGATCTCGGGTGCCATTGTTGTTGAGGTCGATATAAATCGGCCAGTTGGCAACTCTCGGTTCCGTCGGTTCGTTGACACCGTTAGCGTTGAGGTCGTTGAACTTGAAGCCGCTGATACTACCAGTGGGGAAATTGTTGCCGAAATTGACGCCGACAGCGTTAGTATTGCCCGTAATGTCGATCGCCCCTGGATTTGGCGTAGTCTGAATCCATCCCGGTTGCTGAACTTCCCTCACCAAATACCGGCCAGGGGAAACATTGCCAAAAGTGTAGTCGCCTTGTGGGTTAGTGATGGTATTGGGTTCGCCCGGATCTAGCCTGTTGTTGGCGTTGAGGTCGAGGTAAATTTGCCAGTTAGCCAGAGGCGGGTCTGTCGCATCTCGGATGCTGTTAGCATTGAGGTCATTGAACTTGAGACCGCTGATGCTGCCGACAAAAAAGACATTACCAAAATTGACGTTGGTGATAGTGGCGTTGGAAGTAACGTTAATCGGGCCAGGGTCAGGCGTAGTTTGACGAAAACCCGGTTGCTGAACTTCTCTTACCAAATATGTATCTGCGGGAATATTGACAAAAGCGTAATTGCCTTGAAGGTTTGTAATAGTAGAAGGTTCGCCGCCGTCGAGCCGGTTGTTGCGGTTGAGATCGAGGTAGATTTGCCAGTTAGCTAGCGGTTGTTCGCCTGGATCTTGGCGGGCGTTGCTGTTGATGTCGTTGAATTTTGTACCTGCGATCGTCCCAGCGTTGAAATTATTACCAAAATTAATATTGCCAGCATTTGTCCCGCTGGTAATCGTTATGGGTGCGGGATTGGGCGTAGTTTGGCGAAAGTTCGGCTGCTGGACTTCCCTAACTTGGTAAGTACCAGGCGGCAGGTTGGCAAAGATGTAATTGCCTTGGGGGTTGGTGAGAGTGGAAGGCTCGCCCGGATCGATTCGGGCGTTGTTGTTAAGGTCGAGGTAGATTTGCCAGTTGGGAATTGGCACATCTAGGCCGTCGGGCCGCCCGTTGGCGTTAAAGTCGTTGTATTTGTTGCCGCTGATGCTACCGACTTGGAAGTTGCCGATGTTGACGTTGCCGATGTCTATTTGGCTGGCGCTTCTGCTAGGGTTGCTGGATTCGGTCATGTGTTGGGGCTCAATGAACGCGGTTCAATGTTTGCTCTACGGCAATCTAGCAGTTTTTTTTGCCGATTGCAGCTATTTCAGGGGATTAATTTTTTGATCGGAGGGAAGCGCTGAGAATCAAAAAGGCGCCATGCCCCATGCCCCATGCCCCACCCTTCGACTTCGCTCAGGGCGAGATGCCCAATGCCCAATGCCCAATGCCCAATGCCCAATGCCCAATGCCCAATGCCCCATGCCCCATGCCCAATGCCCAATGCCCAATGCCCAATGCCCAATGCCCAATTTGATGTACGATCGCTACGGAGTTTTGCAGAGGTCAAATTTCCCATGTCCCGAAACCTGAGAGCAAGCTGGAATAAAAGCCGCGAGGTTCCGAGTTGGCTCCTCGGCTGGAGTTTGTGCGGTTTTTTGGCACTGGGCGCGATCGCCTCGACTCCCACTCTTGCACAGTTACCTACCTCCGAACCAGGTAACAATAACAGCCCGATCGCCCAAACACCCCAAACAGGTGCGATGATCGTCCGTCCCGCCCTGAAAGTCGGCAGCCGCGGCTCGGATGTCACCGAACTCCAAGCTGCTCTTAAATTATTGGGATTTTATAACGGCGAGGTAGATGGCATTTTCTCCAAAAGCACCGCTAAAGCTGTGTCTGAGTTCCAAGCAGCAGCAGGCGTCGCCCCTGATGGCATAGTGGGTCAAGATACTTGGAACCGCTTGTTTCCCGCGGCTCCGAGCGCTAGCGTTGAAAACCCGATCGCCAATACTCCTGCAACTCCCGAAAATTCAGAGATTAACCCACAACCGCAGCCAACCAATTTTCCGGTTTTGAGAAGACGAATGCGCGGGCCGGCAGTCAAAGAATTGCAAGAGCGGCTGAGGGCTAAGGGCTTTTTGCGCGCGAGTGCTGACGGCGTGTTCGGGCGCGAAACTGAAGCTGCTGTCAAGGCTGCTCAGCGAAAATATCAGCTACCAGCAGACGGCATTGTCGGCCGCGCTACTTGGGAAGCCCTGCTGCGGTGACAGCAAGGTCTACATTCTTGGACGCACTAAGACTCAAGAAACCGGGTTTTTGCGGAAAACTCTCGATGTAACGCCGTATTTTGGTAAAAACCCGGTTTCTGCTATTGCCCTAGTCGAGATTTTATTGGCAAACTGCACATTCTATGACCTACGGACTTTACAAATTGTGAATAATAAGTTTTTGAAGTATTTCGGTGCGTCAAAAAGTGTCAAGTTTGGTAAACAAAGTATTGTTATGTGCGGACTTGGTGTTAGTTTAAATACATGAGGGGCAGAAACCAAGTAGCACAAAAAACTTGGATAAAAATTTTTGAATTAGAGTATTTGTCCCGCTCGGCTCTAGTTCGCAGGCAACGCCTGAATCGTGATAGTTTATTAGCAAAGAGAAGGTTGACATTGCGCTCGGGATTTGTGAAGTAGCTTGAGGCGATTTGAGAAATCGAAAGTTATCAAGTTAGAATTGCGATCGCACAATCAAACACAGAAGTCTGAATAGGCTCCGCTAATAGCTAGTTCGCTCGCAAAGCAGTTGCCAAAAAGTCCACCTTAGTAGTAGTTGTTTGCTGAATTTCAGCAGAGCTAAAAACCCACTTGAATCAACTTAACTCACAAATGTTTTAGGGTCTGGCATTCCGATAATGCTGGGCCCTAAAATTTTTGATGTAGTCAGTAGAGTTCAAGAGAAGACGGCGGTTGAAACCGCGCCTACACAGACAAAACCCGCCTCCGCGGGTTGAAGACCGGGCCGTTAAAATTACGTTATTCTCTTCATTCCGCGGAGGCGGAATTCGTTTGTGTAGACGCGGTTTCAACCGCCGTGTGATCTATATTCATTTGATATCTTCAATCCGAGCATTCACACCATTAGTGCTGAGAATTTGTAGATGTAGACCAGCGGTTGAAACCGCGCCGACACAGACACTCACGCGCCTCCGCGGGTTGAAGACCGGGCGGTTGAAACCGCGTTATTTTCTTCATTCCGCGGAGGCGGAATTCGTTTGTGTAGACGCGGTTTCAACCGCCGTGTGATCTATATTCATTTGATATCTTCAATCCGAGCATTCAAACCATTAGCGGTGAGAATTTGTAGCAATTCCTCAGCTTGTTCACGATCGCGAAAAGCACCGGCTTGGATCACAGATCGCCCATTGCTAAAAGTCCGAAAAGCATCGGGAACCAAGGATAGCATTTTTTGTCGATCGCCCGAACTCTCGGCATCCACCACAACTCGATAGCGGAAACCTAAAGCAGAAGCTCGATCGACTAACGGCGAATTCTCCGAATCTGGCACAGAATTCCCGCCTAAACCAGAAGGTACGAAGCCTCCCCTTCCCAGAGGAATGTTACGGCCAGGAACAGGCAATTTACCCTCGGAAGAAACCCCACTAGAACTATCAAAATTCGGAGGAATCATTGGTTGCTGTGCCGAACTTTCCCTGACGGATCTAGCATCTGGATCGGGTACAGGTATAGCAATTCCCCCAGTCCCTTGAGGTGCAGTGGTATTTCTGGGAGGAAGCAGAGGCCGTAACTGAGTGCTGGCGGGTGCAGGTCGCCTCGAAACGGTTGCTGGTGGCGCAATTGGCGCTCTTTCAACCCTGGGAGTTAGCCGCCCCGGAGTGTAAGCAGGGAGAGATGTTTCTGGGCCGCCGATACTCGAAGGTCGATCGACATTTAGCTGCAAAGCCGTGCGCGCAATGGGCGAAGGCGGGCTAAAAGTTCCAGCCATATCAACCGAGCCCGTTGTCCGATTGCTCAGCAATTGATTGCCGTAAGCAGGTATCACTTGACCTTTTGCCGCATTATTAATATCGTATTGACCGTTATTGCGAATTACATTGCCACCCGGTTCCGCCGAAGTTCCCAAATCCGGTAGAGCTTTGGATATCGCCACAATTCCATCGCGGCGGTTGCTTTCGATATAATTGTTACGCAGCACCGGTCTTGCTTCCGCTTGCACCACCACGCCGTCCTTATTCCGAGTAATTTTGTTACCGATTAACAAAGGCGAAGCATTCTGTGCGATATTCACCCCAAAGCCCGTGTCTTCAAACACATTATCTCGAACTTCCGGGCGGGAAGTGCCAAAAATCGTAATCCCGTTAGCTCCATTTTTCGAGAAAAAATTCCCGCCAATCGTCGGCCTTCCAGTCCCAACTACCGAAATGCCGTCGTGAGTGCTCCCCGAAAAAGTATTATTAACAATTGTCGGAGAACTCGATTCGATCCACAAAGCGTAACCGCGATAGTTGGTATTTGTCACCGTCACCCCGCTGAGTCCAGCCCCGTCTGCGCCTAAAATTGCGATATTTTGACCCGCCGAAGTCGGGCTGATAAACTCTCCTCCGCCTTTGATGACAATATTTTGCCCGCGAGTGTTGGGATTTCCTTGCACAGTTACGCTGGGCCTGAGCATTAACGGAAATTTTTCGCCGCTTTGAGCGCTGTAAGTACCGGGCGCTAGTAAAATCGCGGTTTTCGGCGGGGCGACGCTGAGGGCGTAAGTGAGGGTTTTGAACGGAGCTACATCGCTCCCATTACCTCCCGTGTCGCTACCGCCGCTAGAACTCACGTAGAGTATGTTAATGTCGCTGTCTGGCGCTTGGGAAAGTAGCTGTACGGAGCCGGTCTCGCCAGCGATCGCCGAGGCTTGAGGATTGTAAAAAGCCGTGCTGGCAAACACGAGCAGTAAACAAGAAATTAAACTCTTGTTTGGCGATGGCGTTCCGCCCCGCAAGCTACGACTTTTTTGACACTTGCTCTGTTTTGAATTTAGGATCATAAAAAAACACAATTTATCTTTGAACCAAATTTCGCATCCCGTGTTTCGTGTCGGGTTTGTGCGATCGCAGTTTAATCTCACCCACCTACTGGGGTTTTCTGCTATTAATGTTTTGTTTTGTCCTGCTAACCTCACGGCTCTCCTCCGAAGTGTGGTATGCAGCTTAACGATTCCACTACGATCGAGTTTGATCTATTATGCTTTGTTTTTTTGAAATGCCATAAAACTTAAAAATTTGTCAAATTTAGATCCGTTGATGGCAAAATTAGGTCGATCGCCTTCACCACAATCTTGACGGCGTGGGAGAATGTAGCGGGTAGACTGCTAGGACTTAGTTTAATCAAGGTGGTTCTGAATGACCGAGAAACAAACCAGAACTTTACCGGCACAGCCAGCCCTCTGCCGGATTTTAGATGCAAATCTAGATCGATCGCGCGAAGGGTTGAGAATTATTGAAGAATGGTGCAGGTTTGGTCTCAACAGCGCCGATTTAGCTGGCGAGTGCAAGCAACTGCGTCAGGAATTGGCTTTTTGGCACACCGCAGAATTACGCAGCGCTAGGGATACGCCTGCCGATCCGGGGACGGAGTTGACTCACCCGCAGGAAGAACAGCGTTCGAGCATCCAGCAGCTACTGACGGCGAATTTTTGTCGGGTGGAAGAAGCTCTGCGGGTACTGGAAGAGTACGGCAAAGTTTACGATCCAAATATGGGCAAAGCTTTTAAGCAGATGCGCTATCGGGTGTATACTCTCGAAAGCGATTTGTTGGCTTATCGACGCTACCAGCAGTTACTTCGATCGCAGTTATACCTCGTAACTTCGCCCATAGACAACTTGTTAGCAGTTGTAGAAGCTGCTTTGCAAGGCGGACTGACTTTAGTGCAGTACCGCGACAAAACCTCGGACGATGGCGTAAAGTTAGCAAATGTGCGGAAACTGTGCGAACTTTGTCACCGCTACGATGCTTTGCTGATTGTGAACGATCGCGTAGATTTGGCGATCGCAGCGGATGCGGACGGCGTACACTTAGGACAGCAAGATTTGCCTGTGGCGGAAGCGCGCAAGTTGCTGGGGCCCGGACGCATCATCGGTAGTTCGACGACGAATGCTCAGGAAATGCAGCGAGCGATTGATGCAGGAGCCGATTATATTGGAGTTGGGCCGGTTTACGAAACTCCGACAAAGGCGAACAAACAGGCCGCAGGTTTGGACTACGTGCGGTATGCTGCTAATAAGTCTCCGGTTCCTTGGTTTGCGATCGGCGGAATTGATATCAACAACCTCGATCAAGTATTGAATGCCGGAGCCCAAAGAGTTGCGACAGTGCGGGCTATTATGGAAGCAGAACAACCTACTTTAGTCACGCAATTCTTCATCTCGCAGTTGATTAGGATGCAGAATCTAAAAGCTCAGAAAGCTTTGCAGGCGAAAACCTAGGTTAATTGGCGATCGAAAATAAGGTAATTTCAACCGTCTTATCTTCAACCCGCGGAGGCGGGTTTTGTTTATGTAGACGCGGTTTCAACCGCCGAGTCTTCTTATTGAAATATAATTTTGTTACCCAACCCGCTGATGATATTTGAATGATGACAAATCAAATCGCCTTGCAAATTAACGGAGAAAATCGCAATTGTGCGATCGAAACACCTCTACCAGAATTATTAAAACAATTAGGTTTAAATCCGCGATTGCTGGCTGTAGAGTACAACGGCGAAATTCTGCACAAACAATTTTGGGAAACCACGCAGATGCAAGAAGGCGACATCTTAGAAATCGTGACAATTGTCGGAGGAGGCTAGCCACAAAGCGAGCGAATCATAAAAAATCCCTTAGTATCCAAATTATACATCTCTCTCTTCTCTTCCTCTGTGTTCTCTGTGGCCTCTGCGGTTAAATCATTCCGAATTTCTCACAAAACTTGTCTACCAAACACAACATCCCCGACTTCTTAAAGAAGTCAGGGATATTCGTATATTGAGATAGAAAATCAGGAAGCAAGGCCTCTAGACGTGCGTTCCCAAGCAGAGCCGAGGAACGAAGAAACTATCCAAAATTAAACTGCGACAGCTTCAGCCACAGGTGCAACCACAGGATAAATGCTAACTTTCTTGCGAGTTTTGCCCTTTCTTTCAAAAGTCACAACACCATCAACCAAAGCAAACAAAGTATCATCTCTACCGATACCAACATTATTACCAGGATGAACCTTAGTGCCGCGTTGGCGAATCAAAATGTTGCCAGCCTTAACAACTTGACCGCCATACTTTTTGACACCCAAACGCTGGGAATTAGAATCGCGACCGTTGCGCGTACTACCTGTACCTTTCTTGTGGGCCATAGTATCCTCAAAGTGTATTTACTATTGTTTATTCTGACTCAGATTCGCCGGATTGGGGAGTTTCAACAACTGGTTGAGTCAAATCTCTCGCTGCCAAAACAACACCATTGACTGTAATAGAGTCAATCATAAACCGAGTTGTTTCTTGACGGTGGCCTTTTTTCTTCCGAGTTTTCTTTTTCGGCTTCATCTTGTAGACAAGGACTTTGCGGCCCCGGAAATGCCGGAGTACAGTACCTTCTACAGTGGCATTTTCTACGAGAGGCTGACCGATGTGAACATCATCTTCGTGCTGGATCAGAAATACTTTGTCGATCGTGACTTTTGATTCAGCTTCCACGTGAAGCAGTTCGATATCGTAGAAGCGGCCTGGTTCTACCCGAAATTGTTTGCCGCCAGTTTCAATGATTGCGTAAGTCATGGGATGGTTGTTGAGATTGCCGTACAGGTAGCTGGTTAGTCATGAGTCATTGGTCGTTGTGGACTTTTGACTGTGGACTGTTTTGCAGCTTTTGGAATGTCTTAACCTGATCCGAGCCGGATTTAGACAGACAATCTACAACTATCGCTGATTTGGGGATTTTTGTCAAGCGATCGCGTGCAGGATATTTTCTGATTTAGGAATTACGCATCAAAACCAAAGAAACCGGGTTTTTGCGGGTTTTGTCGCCTGTAACAAAAAATCTCGGAAAAAACCCGGTTTCTGATTTAGGACTTACGCATCAAAACCAAAGAAACCGGGTTTTTGCGGGTTTTGTCGGCTGTAACAAAAAATCTCGGAAAAAACCCGGTTTCTGAGTCCCCGTGCGTAAGTCATATTTTATTTTTTATGGAATGCTTAGAATGTTGAATGTAGATTCATGAAATACTCTCTTCCCACCCACAGCAGGTAAAAATGGCAAATCGCATATGGAAATTATTAACGACTGATATCAAAGAACTATATTCTACCGAAGCAGCCGAGGGAATCGGAGAAGCTGGGAAAGCAGCCGCAGAATTAGCAAAAATGTTCAAAGAACAAGGGCTAGACAATAGCAACTTGTTGCTAGAGGTTTTGAACTCTCCCTTAGCTCAAGTTGTGGGAACTGGATTGCCATTTGTCGGGATTGCGGCGAAACTACTGGCGGTTTATATCGAAAAAACTCAACAGCAGCCGACTTTAGCTGAGTGCATTTTCCTCGCCAGTCAGGCGGCTTATCTGGAAAGTTTTAATAATCTTCTTAACGAAAACAATATTCTGTTAAATCGCATCGGGCAAACTCCGGCTTCCGAGCAAATTAAGCAATTAATTAAAAAAATAGAGGATTTTGAACTTAGCGATAGTGAAGCTAAAAAAACTGTGCTTTGCTTCCGCGATTCGCTGTTGGCGAAGGAATTTAACCAAGTGCTATTAGAACGGCTGCAAGAAGCCGGACTAGAAACCGATGAAGCTAAAATTCTGACAGAAAGAGTAGCTGCTAATACTCACCGCTATTTCATCGAAGTCTGGGCAGTTTCCGGCGATGCAATCAAACATCTCGGACAGCCTTCTTTTCGCGAGTGGCAGCAAGCACAGGAAAAATATCAAAGCATTGATGACTACTTGGAAGAACAAATCGCCTCAAAACCGAAAGAAAAAGTATTTGCAGAAGATTTTACGTTTCAAGATATCTACGTACCGCTGAAGGCAAAACCAATTGATAAAAATGGCAAAGTCGATCGAGATGCCGAAGCATTTGATTTAGAAACTTGGGCAGAAAACTTACTGGCAGATGAAAATAAACAAGATAAAGTAATGTTTGTCGAAGCTGGGCCAGGACGTGGCAAAAGCGTTTTTTGTCGGATGTTTGCTGACAGGGTACGACAACATTTGCATCCTGTTTGGACGCCCGTGTTAATCCGATTGCGAGATATACCCACATTGCAGAAGAGTTTTCGAGAAACGCTCAAAGAGGCAGTTAATGCGGGTTTTGCTAGCGATGACGACTGGTTGACGGATCGAAATACGCGATATTTGTTTTTATTGGATGGCTTTGACGAGTTGTTGATGGAGGGGAGAAGCTGTGGCGGTTTAGAGCAATTCCTCAAACAAGTAGGGCAATTTCAGCGGGATTGTCAGAAAAATTTGGAAATGAGACACCGAGTTTTGATTACTGGCAGAACTTTAGCTTTGCAAGGAATTGAAAGGCAAATGCCGGACAATCTGGAGCGAGTCGAAATTCAGGTGATGGATGACGAACTACAGCAGCAGTGGCTAAGGAATTGGGCTGCCCAATTTGGTGCTGAAAAAACCTCAGTTTTGAAGCAGTTTTTGCAACACAAACGCTGTCCAGAACAGGTGAAATCAGACTTAGCGCGAGAACCGCTATTGCTTTATCTGTTAGCAGCGATGCACCGGGATGAAAAGTTAAAAGTTGAGGATTTTCAAGGAACTAACAGCACTCAAGCAAAAATATTGATTTATAACCAAGCTGTGAATTGGGTACTAACAGAACAGCGGTCTAAATTGCTCAATCGTGATTTGACAGAATTGGAAACAGAGGATTTGCGACGCATCCTGACAGAAGCAGGGTTGTGCGTGGTGCAGTCGGGGGGAGAATGTGCTCCCTTCGCGATGATTGAGGAACGATTGAAAGCAGATGAATCGGTTAAATCCTTACTTGAAGACGCACAAAAACGGATTGGCGATAATCCCCTGAGAAATGCTTTGGCGGTTTTTTATCTTCAGCAAGGTAGCAAAGAAGGTTCTGTGGAGTTTGTACACAAGAGTTTTGGTGAATTTTTGTGTGCGGAACGATTGAAAGAAAGTTTGGAAGAGTGGACGGAACCCGGAAAGAAAGGAAGAGGATTTAATACTAAAGACGATGATATGGCATGGGAGATTTATGATTTGTTGGGTTATGGAGGGCTGACGGTAGAAATTGTGGAATATTTGATGGGGTTGTTGACAACTCCGGCTAGTGCAGGAGAATCAAGTAAGTTTCGGCCTGTGCAGTTATTCCAGCGTCTGGAAGATTTTTATCTGCGGTGGTGCGAAGGGGAATTTATTGATATGCTGCCGGAAAGTTTGCCTCAAAAGAAGCTGCGGCTGCTGCGAGGACAATTGAAAACTCAAGAACTGGGGCAGCGACAAATAGATATTTACGCTGGTTTGAATGTGATGATTTTGCTGTTGGAGTTGCACCGTTACGGTCAGGAGAGAGATGAATTGAAAGACAAAATGGTGTTTTATCCTTGTGGGAAACCTAATGCTGAAGGTAAGCTTGACGATGCAACTCGCTTGTTGCGTATCATCGGCTATAGCAGTTGTGTTGGGACTTTTGGCTTTGTCCAAACAGTTGGGATATTTCTCAACGACGCAAACCTTTTCGGCGCAAATCTCATCGGCGCAGATTTCTTTGAGGTAGACCTCAGTGGTGCAAACCTCAGCAATGCAAACCTCAACCACGCAACCCTCAGATACGCACAACTTAGGCGCACAAACCTCAGCGATGCATGCTGCAATGCAGACCTCAGCGGTGCAGACCTCAGCAGCGCAAACCTCAGTGGTGCAAACCTCAGCGGTGCAAACCTCAACGGTGCATACCTCAGCGACGCATACCTCAGCGACGCATACCTCAGCGGTGCAGACCTCAGTAGTGCAGACCTAAGCGGCGCATACCTCAGCCACGCAGACCTCAGCAGCGCAGACCTCAGAGGCGCAGACCTCAGAGGCGCATATCTCAGCAGCGCAGACCTCAGCGGCGCAAACCTCAGCGGAAGTTTTGCCGATGTCAAATGGAACGAAAATACAAATTGGGAAAATGTTCGAGGTTTAGCCGAAGCCGTTAACGTCCCAGAAGCGTTAAGGCGACACTTAGGAATACAGTAGAAACATTTTTCAAGGCTGTGCGTGCGCTTCTTTGAAGTAGCCCGCACTTCCCCTGAAAATACACTAAAATTCTGTCCATCCCATCAGCGTTGATCCGCGTTCATCCACTGACATCTGCGGTCAAAAATTCCAAACAACTAATTTGCTTCCCCAACCAATAGGATACCGAAGCAACCGAAAACAATAGGAAACGAAGATAGAGTTCCTTGTCGGGCGGACATCTTACCCGCCCCGCAAAAGCCGATATAAAGTAATAAGATTCAGTTAAGACTGTCCAGTCGAAAAAACGATGTGAAACATAGATGCTGCGATTGCTTCGCTAAGAGCTCGCAATGACAAAAAAAGTTAACCCAAGCGTATTGCGATATATCGCTCTTCATTCAAGCAGTCACAGAACATCCGCTACTTCGTAACAATTCTAAAGCCTGGTGTCTTACCCGACCTTCCATCACCTCTTTTTGCAAGGTAATAAAAGCATCAAAATCTTCTAAACCGTACTTAGTCATCTGCAACTGCTGTCGCAACATTTCCTCGGCCTCAACCGTTAAATAACCCGTTTCCAAAGCTTTTCGGACAATTGTACTGATTAAACTCATAGTCGTTCACCCTGAAGACACGCACGTTATCAACAATGTAGTTTTATCGCTAGACTAACACTACATTTAGTTTGTTTCATTATTACGTATAAATAGGGTTAAATCTACCTTAAGGCGTACTTGAACGTAGTAGCTTTTGATACACAAAGCTCACTCTATAGTGGAGTTGATAAGTATATTTACTCCGTATCTAACAACAGCCGCCATTCTCTGATAGAAAAAGGAGGAACCAGCAACCCAACTTCTTTTTCACCTTTCACAGGTAAACTCAACCGCAAAGGTTGATTGCTTTCCAATTGTGTAATTATTGATTTAAAATTGTATTCTCCGACATTAATCGGCAACTCTGACTCGCTCCAAATATCATTGGCTTTGCCAATTTCGCGACTTCCGGCAGCAACAGTCAGGGGGACAGAGTGCTGCAATTCGGTTCCGGGAAATCCTACTAATCTCAGATTAAATGAGTTGACTAATCCTGACTGTACTCGCTTATACAAAACAACTTGCCACGCTTTATCGTTCGTGTCGCGGAGGCTTTGTACCGAGCGGAACATTACTCTGTCTGCTGTTTCTGGATATTTGTGAATTGAGGCGAAAGCGGGCGGGCTGATAGCTAGGATTAGATAGAAGCACAGGCTAATGATAGTTAAAGTTTTGCGCCAACAAGTATGGTTTTTCATATAATACCTCCATGATTCATAATTACTTTGCTTATTTTGATCCGAGAAGTTGTAGGGTGTGTCGCCATGAAAAATTCATAACTAAATATGACAATCTGATAGCGACGCACCTGCATAATTGCGAGGTTATGCAAACAAAATAAATGATGCCATTTATAAAAAGTCTTGCTAACAAAAATGACTTTGTTTTCACGGGTATCATGTATAAGGTGCGTCGCCGTGAAATTGTCGATTGAATGCAGGTATTTTTCATGGCGACACACCCTACAAATACTAAGGTGCGTCGCCGTGAAATTGTCGATTGAATGCAGGCATTTTTGATGGCGACACACCCTACAAATACTATTTCCAGTCGGTTTCGGCTTGGGATAGCACGTAGCCGGAGACATCGATAATTTGTTGTTCGGACAAACGAGCTTTGTAAGCGGGCATGATATTTTTACCGTTGGTTACTAAGTTGGAAATATTGGTGATGGAATCCATGCCGTATTTTTTTAAGGCTTTTTGTTTCAAGTTTTTGCCTCGTCTGATGATGTTGCTACCGTTGATGTGACAGCCTGCACAGTTGATGCTGAAGACTTCGGCGGCGGTGGCGGTGGCAGGTGTTGTTGCTGGATCTGCGATCGCACTTTGGGAGTTAGTTGCGATTTCTGCAAAGGCTAGTGTCAGTATTAATAGGGTGGTGGCAAGAAGTTTTTTGAATTTAGTTAGCAAAATCATTGATTTACAGGTCAAGCGATCGTGTTTGACTTGATGATATCACTAAATACATATTTGAGATTAATATCGTTTCTGGTTGGAATGGAATTATTTAACCACAGAGGACGCAGAGAACGCAGAGGGAGATGAGAGAGAGAGCAATAATTCCAACATAACTCTTCAGTCGGTTTTAACCGACTTTAGCTATGAGGCAGGGGTTTAAACCCCTGCCGGACTGCGGGTACTGCGACAGATTAAGCTAAACTGTTAACCAACAGTATTCGTGATTCATTCTTCCCAGTCGAAGGTGCGGGAAACTGCTTTTTTCCAAAAGCGGTATTTTTGCTCGCGAAGTGCGATCGACATTTGCGGTTCCCAAGTACAATCGACAGCCCAATTATCCCGCAATTCGGCTAGTTTGCTCCAAAAACTCACGGCCAAACCAGCCGCATAAGCAGCACCCAAGGCGGTAGTTTCCGCTACCACGGGCCGCACCACAGGCACTCCCAAAACATCGCTCTGAAACTGCATCAGCGTGTGATTTTCCACCATCCCACCGTCTACTTTTAAGGATAAAAGCTGCACCGCAGAATCCTGATTCATCGCATCCAATACTTCGCGCGTTTGCCATGCTGTCGCTTCCAATACTGCGCGCGCAATGTGTGCCTTAGTCGCGTAGCGAGTTAAACCTGCAATTACTCCCCTGGCGCTATCTTGCCAATAGGGCGCGTAGAGTCCAGAAAAGGCGGGGACAATGTAAACTCCGCCGCTATCTGCGACGGTATTTGCTAATGTTTCTACTTCCGCAGATGTCTTGATGATACCCAAGTTGTCTCGCAGCCACTGTACTAATGCTCCGGCGATCGCAATACTGCCTTCTAGAGCATACACAGCGGGCGATTCTCCCATCTTGTAGGCGACTGTTGTCAGTAATCCTTGCTTTGAAGGGACGATCGCCTCACCGGTATTCAGCAGCATAAAACAGCCCGTACCGTAAGTATTTTTCGCCTCGCCGACACTGAAACAAGTTTGCCCGACCAAAGCGGCCTGCTGATCTCCCAAAGCAGCAGCAATTGGAACACCATCTAACAATCCTTGTGCAGTCCCAAAAACGTGACTCGAAGGACAAATTTCCGGCAACATCTGGCGGGGAATTCCCATGATTTCCAAAGTTTCGGCATCCCAATCGAGGGTTTGCAAATCCATCAGCATTGTGCGGCTGGCGTTGGTAACGTCGGTAACGTGCGCGCCGCCGGTGAGATGCCAAATTAGAAAAGCATCGACATTGCCAAAAATCGCATCACCTCGAATTGCCGATTCCCGCAATCCTGCAATATTGTCCAGCATCCATTTAATTTTTGGGCCGCTGAAATAAGTTGCTAGTGGCAAACCGGAGCGATCGCGAAATCGGTCTTTGCCGCCAACTTCTGCTAAGCTATTACAAATTTGGTGAGTGCGAGTATCTTGCCAAACAATCGCATTTCCGTAGGATTTGCCTGTGCTTTTGTCCCAAACAATTGTAGTTTCCCGCTGGTTGGTAATACCGAGGGCTGCAATATCTTTAGTATCGATATTGCCGATTTCCAGGGTATTTTTAATTACGCTTTGGGTGCGCTGCCAAATTTCCTCGGGATTGTGTTCAACCCATCCAGGCTGCGGATAAATCTGCTGGTGTTCTTGTTGGTTGCTGCAAATTATCTGTCCCAGGCGATCGAATATGATAAATCGAGTGCTTGTGGTTCCTTGATCGATCGCAGCTACGTATTTTCCCATCTTTTATAAACCTTTTATTGATCATTGACCAATTAGATATTTTTTAATAAATATTCCATGTTTGAATTATTTTTTCTCTTTCACAATCATCTACTTGTGGTAAACCTTTACCAAGTGCATATTCCATTTCCGGTGAGAGTATGATATCTGAATTACGATCGATCTTTATATTTTGCTCTACTTGCTCTTTTGTTAAAATGCCCTTGAGTATATAGATTGATAAGATTTCAAGAACAAGCTGACAAGCTTGATAAGGAATAGAAGTCAATTTAAACCCTGGCTGATGAATATATTTACCTCCATTATCGTGCTGATACATATAACGAATCGGATTGTCATCTCGCTGAGCAGCCTCTAAATCATTGGTCTGCTTTCGACCGGGGTAAACTTGTACAGCTTTTTTCAGCTTAAGGTTTTCCAGTTCATTAACCCAGGGAATCCATTGAGATATGTCTTGCTTTATAGCTGTCATTACCTCTTCTTCTGTCTTCCCTAGGATTTTTTCTATTTGCTGAAACCATTTTTGAGGGAGATATTGTTGAGATTCATCTACTGGAAAATATAACTGATCATGGTTGTAGTACAATCCCGAAAAAATAGCTAGAATATCGGTTCCAACTTTAATAACTCCTCCATATTGACCCCGAATCATGATAGTGCTTGAAAAATTGTTGATAATGTTAGGTATTTGCAATTTCAGAGCGGAAGAAATCTTATACAATCCATAAATTTTAAATTTCACTAAATTACCTTCTGTCTGGTGTTTGCTTTGCTTTGAAGGAATAGGAATTTCTAAACTTTTTGCATAACCAACATTAATTACTGTATCAAAGTCAAGAATCTTATTAGAATTTATTGTCAGTTCAAATCCTCGATCGTTAATGGCGACATTAGTAACTTTTTGGGAATAACTAACATTCAATAATTCCTGCTTAGACAAAAGCTCAAGGAGTTTAATCATGTGGCAAGCAAATTCACCAATATTTAATACAGATTGTTTAATTTGAACTGCTCCAGCAAAAACTCCCTTTTCAGTTTTCAACCAACTTTCTCGATCGACACCAACCTTTTCACCTAATAAATGTTTTAAATCCTGTTCATTCATGATTCTTACCAGGTCTTCTGGTTGCCCCAAAAAACAATCTTCAGGATGTTTAATTAAATGTTGCCTATAAAACTTGACTAATTGATCGGCAACCTCTTTAAATGTCACTCCCTGTTTGTAGATGGCGGTATTTTCTTGTTGATTAGGAACTAAATAATTAACACGATCATCTCCAAAAACATAAGGTGGCATGAGTTTTCTAAACAAAATCCCTTGTTTTAACAGCAAATCTAAAGTTTTTGCGTGTCCACCATAAACAAAATGATGTAAAATTCCTGTATTATTAATTGAAGCACTTTTACTGTTAAAAGGTCTTGATTCAGCTTCAAATAGAGTAATATTAGCAATTCCTAATTTGGCTAGAAAACAGGCTATTGATACTCCCATTGCACCAGCTCCAATAATTGCTATTTTTTGTTTTTGTTCGGACGGGACATTAAAAACAGTATTTAGCATATTTTTTTGATTATGTACAATTTTTAGCTTAATTGGTATTCCTATCTGTCTTTTTCTTGCGATGAGGCGGAGCTTCCGATTAACTGGTTTCCAATCTCTGCGTGGAAACCAGTTAATTAGTTAAAATTAAACTACAATTATTACATAACTTCACCCTCGATTTCACCAAATTCGATTTTAGTTCCCACGGCTAATGTTAGAGTGCTTTCAGGTTCAATCATTTTCATGTCACCTTGACTGTCTGTCGCCCACCAAGAACGATCGCCCAAATTGGTCAATCCCAATGATAGCTCGTTTGGCGATCGAAAATTCACCACCGCTACCACACCGTTAGATGCCGTAGTCGTTAAACTCGGAATGTCAGAAGTGAATAGCTGAGTGCCCGCAGCTAGAGGAATAACTCGACTTCCTAATTTAAGCAAAAATTCACCGCTACTAAAAGCATTGGCTGGGGATGGTTGTGATAAAATAGTCGGCGTAGTCTGAGCAGAATTAGTAACCGGCAAGTCTGAGTTACCAACTGTAATTGTACAGTTGCCAATTCTCTTTTGATCGCCCTATCGCAAATAGCTCACCGCCCCGCCATCAAAATTCTCGCAAACAATTTGTCCCGCTTCCAAATGAAACCGCATTGCTAAGGGCGCAACATGAGGAATGTAGATAATAGACAAATTTTCATCGCTACCAAAAGTCACCGGTTCCGCCCCAATAGTCAGAGTGCGATTGGTTCCAGTATCGTAACTAATTACCAGCCAAGCTTTGTTAAACAAAGTTTCGGCCACAACTAGCATAATTCCAATCCAAAAGCCGATCGCAGCACAGCCAGCTAAACGCCCCGCCGTCCCGGATAAAGTATAAGCAAACAAAATAAACAAACAACCGCCCAACAAGCCTCCGACACCGCCGCCACCCATTCCGCGCATGGTTCCTAAATTAGGAATGCGTTTGGAAAGTCCAAGCCCTAACAAACCGCCAGCTATTCCCCAGCAAATCACTCGCAATATTTCGTTTTCGCCGTCACCAATCCCGCTAAAAATACCTTCGGCTATCGCGCCAGAAATTGCCCCGAATATGATACCAAACAATCCGCCATTTTTTAAAGATTGTTTGATTTGTGGCTTGCCTTTGATATAGTAATAATAGCCGAACATAATTGCCGTAGCAATGCCGCCACCTACCAATCCAAACCAGCGAGATGTGGACAATACACTGTCAAAAACAGATGTTGAATCGTTGAGATGGTGCATGAAAGGTTCGGTGATGAGATTGCCGGCGAAACCGCCGACAGCACCGCTAATCCCAAACTGCAAAGCTTTCTTAATGGCTGATAGATTTCTTTTCACGGCGCACCTGGTTACAAAGTGAGAGTCGATCGATTTTAGATTTTGGATTTTGGATTTTGGATTTGAGATTGATTACATGAGTCTAGGAATTTGTACCTAAATCTCAAATTTTGCGTTAGCGTGCGATCGATTTTGGATTTGAGATTGATTACATGAGTCTGGGAATTTGTCCTAAATCTCAAATTTTGCGTTAGCGTGCGATCGATTTTGGATTTGAGATTGATTACATGAGTCTGGGAATTTGTACCTAAATCTCAAATTTTGCGTTAGCGTGCGATCGCAAGTCGGAAAATTGCATCCGTTTCTGGACGAGAGATCCGAGTTAAATTTAGCTACAAGCTTAAAAGTCACCATTTCCGATTCGCACCTGTCGCCCCTCTATCTCTCACCTGTCTCTAGCACCAGGTTCCCACACAGAAATGTTTGAGCCTCACGCCGCCACCTTGGGGACACACATCTGAAGAGTCGATGGCTGTAAACCTTGCTGAGATGAGACTTGAGCGATTTTAAGACTTTGAATTTTTAATGACTCAGACCCCACCGAGGGCCCAAAAATGAAAATAAATGTTACAAACTATTACGGTAACACTCAGAATGTGAACATAATGCCTCAAAATACTTGCGAGAGGTAGTTGCGTTAGAGAAGCAATATTCTGACTAACTGCCGGACAGTCACTCGATCGCCACTTAACCGATCTGCTGCAATCTCGATCGTAGATTAAAGATCGCATCAATCATTTGTGGTATTCTAAGCGACAGGCTCAGTGCGAGCACTCACAACCGCACCGGCGTGAAGAACGAGCGCCGTTAAACAGCGAAGGCAGACACCCGCTAACAACTTCAACAGTTGCAGGCTGTGGAAAGTCCACCCTTCCCCGTCAAAGCTCCTGCCACCAGCGAAGCGAAAGGTACGGGATGAAAGCGCCCGCCGTCGCCCGTTCAACGCGGAGCAGTTCGCAATAGCAAAATATCCAGCGGGTACACACAAGATGAGTATCGTCACCAAATCAATCGTCAACGCAGACGCTGAAGCTCGTTACCTGAGCCCAGGCGAATTAGATCGGATCAAGAGCTTCGTCACCTCTGGTGAACGTCGCGTCCGCATCGCCCAAATTTTGAGCGAATCCCGCGAACGCATCGTCAAGACAGCAGGCGACCAACTTTTCCAAAAGCGCCCTGATGTTGTTTCTCCCGGCGGCAACGCTTACGGCGAAGAAATGACCGCAACTTGCTTGCGCGACTTGGACTACTACCTGCGTTTGATCACCTACGGAATCGTAGCTGGCGACATTACTCCGATCGAAGAAATCGGTATTGTTGGCGTCCGCGAAATGTACAACTCTCTCGGAACCCCGATTGCAGCAGTTGCCGAAGGCGTCCGCGCTATGAAGAATGCAGCTTCTTCGTTGCTGTCTGGAGAAGATGCTTCCGAAGCTTCCTCCTACTTCGACTACGTTATCGGTGCGATGCAGTAAGGAATTTAGGTTTTTGATTATAGATTTTTGATGGAACAATCGAGGGTTACTGACAACAAGCCAATAGCTTTTGCAGATAATCAACTACTTGTAAATCTCAAATCCCCAATCCCAAATCTCAAATTCTCGCTCCAAAATTGGACTGACTCAGCCACTTTCTAGGAAACAAGACAACCATGCAAGACGCAATTACCGCCGTAATCAATTCCTCTGACGTTCAAGGTAAGTACCTCGACATCAGCGCATTAGACAAGCTCAAGAACTACTTCGCTTCTGGTGAACTGCGCGTCCGCGCCGCTACCGCCATCAGCGCCAATGCAGCCACAATCGTCAAAGAAGCAGTTGCTAAGTCTCTGTTGTACTCAGACGTAACTCGTCCCGGCGGCAATATGTACACCACTCGTCGTTATGCAGCTTGCATCCGCGACTTGGACTACTACCTTCGCTACGCCACCTACGCCATGCTAGCTGGCGATCCTTCCATCCTCGACGAGCGCGTGCTCAACGGTTTGAAAGAAACCTACAACTCCTTGGGCGTGCCCATCGGTTCTACCGTACAAGCAATCCAAGCAATGAAAGAAGTCACCGCCGGTTTGGTCGGTTCTGACGCTGGTAAAGAAATGGGCGTCTATTTCGACTACATCTGCTCTGGCTTGAGCTAAATCTAAGGCAGAAGGAAGAAGTTCGGCAACGGATTCTGTAACGGATGTGACAGATGTAACAGATGTAACGGATTTCAGTCCGATGGAAGTCGGAAGAAGGAAAAAGGAAGAAGGAAGAAGGAAGAAGGAAGAAGGAAGAAGATTTATTTCTTACCCCTTTTAACTCTTAACTTTTAACTTTTAACTTTTAACTTTTAACTTTGGACTTGTTACCTTTAGCTTTGAAAGAAGTCAGGGAAATTGAGAGTGATTGCTAGACCGTCAAAGGCCAGTCGAGAAAGCCCGACGAGTTTTAACGAGCTAGTTTTGACTCCTAACTCCCTGACTTCAATCTTTTTAAAATCCATCTAAAAATCTGTAAACCTACTCAGGAGTTTGTTTCCCATGAGAATGTTTAAAGTGACTGCTTGCGTCCCCAGCCAAACTCGCATCCGCACTCAGCGCGAATTGCAAAATACCTATTTTACTAAGCTGGTTCCCTATGACAACTGGTTCCGGGAACAGCAAAGAATTATGAAAATGGGCGGCAGAATTATTAAAGTGCAACTGGCTACCGGTAAGCCCGGAGCTAATACTGGCTTACTTTAAAATCCGAGAATGGATTGATAGAGGGCAAGAGGTCGATCGCGACCTCTTTTTTGTTTGTTATGATTTTAGTTAGGCTGTTCCACATTAAAATTGGATATTTGAGGCGATGCTCAAAGCCCACCCCACAAGAGGTTGATTATTTCTTGATGTGCAATTTAAATGCTAATTAGCTGATAAGACTTATCCACTCGCCCACAAATAAACCGGGTTTTTAAATCGACATTGAGAGTTTTAAGCAAATATTTGGCTAAAAAATCCGGTTTTTGACCACAGCGAATTAAGCTGGCGTGCATCTGATGTTTACAATTTTGTTTCTTGAAATTATTGTGGGGTGGGCTTTGAGCAGCGCCCCAAAATTAAATTCAAATGCACAACAGCTTAGACTAATAACTAATGACTAATAACTAATGACTAATGACCTTCGACGCTTCATTCCATTTTTTGACCCCAGCGCGTCGCAATGGGCTGCGGAGGCCCGATGGCTGCGGTGGCTGACTTTTTTGTGGCTGTTTGTAGGGCTGACGGCTTTGTTCTCGGCTTCCTATCCCATTGCCAATTCCGAATTGGGAGACGGCCTTTACTATTTTAAACGGCAACTAATCGCAGTGGCGATCGGGCTGGCGGGCTTTAACTTAATGGTTTACTCTCCCCTGCGTTACCTGATGAAAACAGCTCAGTTGGGAATTCTGGTGCTGCTGGGAGTGCTCTGGTTGACGTTAATTCCGGGAGTGGGAACCACAGTCAACGGCGCAACTCGCTGGATATCTCTGGGCCCGGTGCCGATTATTCAACCTTCAGAGTTGATTAAACCGTTTTTCGTTCTGCAAAGCGCCCGCATTTTCGGCAATTGGCCTCGATTGACGAATAAAGTTCGGTTTACTTGGCTGTTAATTTTCGGTGCGATGCTGTTGGGCATTTTGTTGCAGCCGAACTTGAGTACGACGGCTTTGTGCGGGATGACTTTGTGGCTGGTGGCTTTGGCGGCGGGCTTGCCTTACTTGCAGTTGGGTGCAACGGCTGTAGGGGGAATGCTGTTGGCGGTTTTAAGTATTAGTTTTAAGGAATATCAGCGCCGCCGGATTATGTCTTTTCTCAATCCTTGGGCTGATGCGATGCAGGATGGTTATCAGTTGGTTCAAAGTCTTCTGGCTGTGGGTTCTGGCGGGATTTGGGGCGTTGGTTTCGGGATGTCGCAGCAAAAGTTATTTTATTTGCCGATTCAGTACAGCGATTTTATTTTTGCTGTGTTTGCTGAGGAGTTTGGTTTGGTGGGAGGTTTCTCGCTGTTACTGATGTTGGCGGCTTACGCTACGGTGGCTTTGAGGGTGGCGATGCGGGCGCGGAATGCTGAGTCTCAGTTGGTGGCGATTGGGGTGATGGTGGTGATGGTGGGACAGTCGCTGCTGAATATTGGGGTGGCGACGGGGGTTTTGCCGACTACGGGTTTGCCGCTGCCGTTTTTTAGTTACGGCGGCTCTTCGATGGTGGCGAGTTTTTTGTTGTCGGGGTTGCTGATTCGGGTGGCTAGGGAGAGCTCTGAGGCTGAGGTGGTTTCTCTGGATGGCCGCCGGGGACAGCCGGGAAAGCCGAAGTTGCGATCGACCAACGGCAACACACAAACCGAGTAGTTTGTCAATATTATGTCGGTTTCAGAAAGAAGAAGACTCGGCGGTTGAAACCGCGTCGATACATACAAAACCCGCCTCCGCGGGTTGAAGAATGCGCGATGAAAATTACGTTATTTTCTTCATTTTCTTTACACTGCGGAGGCAGACTTTGTTTGACTTTCTGGCGGTTGAAACCGCCGTGGGATCTGCTTTGTTTGACTTTCTGGCGGTTGAAACCGCCGTGGGATCTGCTTTGTTTGACTTTCTGGCGGTTGAAACCGCAGTCTTCGTTTGTGTAGACGCGATTTCAACCGCCGTCTTATCTGCGATTTCAACCGCCGTCTTATCTATTTCCGCCCGTCGCCCTTATTGGGCGGTTCTTCTTGCTGTTCTTGAGGCTTAGCTGTGATGTCAATTAATTCTTTTTTGTCTGGTTTTGGTGTTTCTGGAGTTGAGTTAGCCATTGAATTTTTCCCTAAATAGATGCACCACTTAATTATATCTTTTATGACTGCAAAAATATTGCTGTAGAGAGCGGGAGGAACAGCAACACCAATAATTCTCATCCAGCGGGATATGAGCTTTAATATTAGACAGGGTTATCTAGATGCAAATCCCTTTCGCTTGCTATAGGGATTGAGGGTGGCAGCCAAACAAATCAAAGGTGACACAAAAACACCGTTGTTAAAAATTAAATGCCGCGCCATCTCGACTGATTAACCCTTGCTGCTGCAATTTCCGCAACATTCCCGTTACAGTTACTCGCCAGAAGTGCAAATCGTGTTAGCAATATCTTGATACGTCAAGCGGATTTTCCAACCAGAGGCTTATCAAAAGTTATGAAACTGCAAAAAATAGGATGGTCGGTACTGACTTCAATCTTAGCGGCGCTGACTGTAGGCGAAGTTAGATTTATCCCTAATTCTCAATTTAAAATCATCAATTCTCAGGCCTTGGCTCAAACTCAAGCTGAATCCAACAAAGCCGAAGCAGATCGGCTGTTAAAGCAAGAGTTTCAGCAGTATCAAATTAGTCAATTTCAAGCTGCATTACAGTCTTGGCAACAAACACTAATAATTTATCGGCAAATTAAAGACCGGCAGGAGAGGATTGAACGAGCAAGATACCGCCATTTCTGAGATAATTCGCGGCACTCGCGATGCTCTGGGTGTGTCGGCGGGAGACATCACCAATCAACAAGCAGCTAATCGCCCTAATTCTACCCCTGCTCGTTCTCGTAGCACAATCTACCCCAAATTACAGCAAATTTATCAAATACTCATTCAACCAATTTCCGATATTTTACCCGCAGATCCCAATGCTTCCATCGTCTTCATTCCCATCAATCCCTGTTTTTACTTCTCTTTGTCGCGTTACAAGATGAAACAGGTCAATATCTGATTGAAAAACATACCATCCTCACCGCTCCGGCAATTCAACTTTTGCAGTTAACCCGCCAATCACGGCAAAAAAACCGACAACTTTCTCTCTCAAATAACCTGGTTGTCGGCAATCCCATTATGCCCAAAATTGGCAACCCGCCGCAGCAATTACCTCCCTTACCAGGCAGCGAACAGGAAGCAATTACCATTGCCAAACTTCTGAATACTCAAGCAATTACAGGTTCTCAAGCGACTAAAGCATCGATCGCGCAACTGATGGTAAAAGCGCGGATGATTCATCTGGCAACTCACGGATTACTCAATGAAGTGAAGACACGAGGTTTACCGGGAGCGATCGCCCTTGATCCCTCTGGAAATGATGACGGATTGCTGACTTATAGCGAAATATTGGATTTAAAATTAAATGCTGAATTAGTGGTACTAAGTGCTTGCAATACTGGCAGAGGAACACTCACAGGCGATGGTGTGCTTGGGTTATCTCGTGCTTTAATTAGTGCTGGTGTTTCCAGTATTATCGTTTCTCTGTGGTTAGTACCCGATGTGGCGACAGCGGAATTAATGGTAGAATTTTATCGCCAGTTACAGCAAAACCCGAATAAAGGTCAAGCTTTGCGACAAGCGATGCTGATGACAATGAAGATGCACCCTGAGCCGCCTGTCTTGGGCGGCGTTTACGCTGATTGGGGAAGTAGAATAAGACAATAAATATGGTTTATTTACTTAAGATAAGTACGGGTAAAATACTAGGAGAAATAGATACGGAGATTGTTTGATAACTCTTTTTGGACAGTTTTTAGTGAGTCGCATTGCTCTTGGTTGACAGTTGCAGACAATCTAAGTAAAGAATGAAAAATTAATAACTTAACTATCTCCTACAGTCCTCTATGCTATAAGCTACGAGGTACAAGAAGGCAGAGCCTCCGGAACTGTGTTACTAGCCTATTCCTGGTAATAAGTAACAAGTAAAAAAGCAAAAATTATTTAATTTTCATTTTTAAATTCACAACAATGTCTAGCTTTTTGGGTAAGCTAAATAAATACAGTTTTAATAAATTTTTAAGTTCATTCAGTTGACATTTGACCAGGGACAACAGGTGAAACTATCTCAAACAAGATTGCAAAAGTGATTCAGGCTATTTTGACAAAATCTCTATCAAAAAAAAATGTGCGACAATATCATTGTAAATTTGTGGTTTTAAATTAGCGAATATACAGACGGGGAAAGGGTTTGGCGCTGATATCGAGTTGTGTGGTTTTTTGAGCTGGTATAATTTATGCAAATTTAGATTGTCTGCAAGCAAAGGTTCCGGGTTTTGGGCATAATTTTTTCTAGGAACAATGTTTTGGGTGTCCTGATTTTTTTGGATAAATTCTGCACTGATGTCACGATTGGAGCTTTTTTGTACCCGAGTCAGGCTGGGGCGCGTTCAGAGTGGGGTAACAGACAAATGAGGGTTTGAGGCGATCGCATCCTAAACTAGAATGTATCAATCCTAGCCCTCGGATGAGGGCCCACATCGAACTCGGCTCAATTTCTCGACTCCCGCGGGCCGCCGCAGGCTCAAAGTGCAAATAATATAATATACTTGTTCTCCACTTGCTGCCTCCACTCGCCAAAACCGATGCCAGAGCTAGTCATTGCTGGGCATTTCTCCATCAAGTCCGAGAGTGCACTCGATAGTCTTAAGTGACGGAAGTTCATGATTGTTGCGACACCAGCAATGTCAACAACTCGGGGCTAATTCGAGTTTCGGTTCAGCATTCATCGCAGAAATTGACCGCAAGTTTTACGAATTTAGACGGCGGTGGTAGTACAAAGGCAAGCTTCAGGGTTAGAAATTCATGGTTCTGAGTCAATTAAAGTTAATTTGTCAGCAAATGAAGCGTGAATTATTGATGGTGGCGTGAATTATTGATGGATCACATCTATGGCAAAGCACTTTTTGGCAGTCGCGCCATTCACCCCGGAGGTTGTGCCAAGCTTGGGTGTGTGAAGTTTCGACCGTCGAAGTGGCGATCGGGATATTCAAAGGCCCGAAAGGTCAACAATTTGCTAGAAAATTAGGTGTCAGAATTATGATTAGTGGCAGCCCAGACTTTATATTACCAGGACAAGGCATAGATCAGGCTCCGGAATTCCAAGAACTGGAAACTCCCGAAGGCGAGCTGCACCTGCGGTTCTACGTTCCTTCGGGGAACGAGTTCGCACTGCCGGCGACAGGGATTAGAGAGGTACTATCGCCCTCCCCAGACCGGATGACACCCATCCCCAACGTTTCTTCTTTGCTTTTAGGTACGCTAAACATGAGAGGACGAGTGATTTGGGTGGCAGACCTCGGTCAATTTCTGGGAGATCAGACACCTCTGAACACAGACAGACCCGAAATCCCGATCGTGGCTGTGGAAGACCAAGATACGATTTTGGGGCTGGCGGTCGATCGAATTGTGGGGATGGACTGGCTCGATGTAGAGCAATTGCACTCCCAAAACAATGCACCAGACGGCATGATTCCATTTCTGAGGGGAGAATGGATGTTAGGTGCACAAGCGACTAAAGTGCTCCGACTGCTAGATCAAGTGAAAATTCTGCGCTCTGCGCGGTGGGCAGCGTGAAATCGATTTTAGATTTGCGATTTGCGATTTTCGATTGGGGTCTAACCATTAACAGTCACACGACTTGAGGCGCGCATCTAAACACATTCAAGATAAAAATCAAAAATCAAAAATCAAAAATCAAAAATCAAAAGAGGGCGGCAAATGGCAACAAGTACCAACTTTCAGCAGGACTACCAACGGGCAGAAGTGGCTTACATGGATGGCAACTATTCAGAAGCCGCGGCCCTAGTTTATCAATTAGTAGAAGATTTTCCCGAAGACCCCAGCGCTCGGCTGCTGTGCGGACACATCTACTGTTACGGACTGCAACAGTACGAGGTGGCACGGGAACAGTACAATGTTGTGCTAGGTCTGAGCGACGACCCGAGTTTGGTCGAACACGCTAACAACGGAATTACCTACACAGACCAATTTTTATCCGGCGAATTGCAGACGGAACATTTCGAGGCTTTGTCTGCTGAAACAGAATTGGAATTCTACCCAGACATATCTATGGAGGAAGGGTTAGAAGACCCGGATCTGGCACTTTTCGGTCGCAATGCCCCATCATCCGATTCGGCGAAGACTCAATCGCCAGAGGATTTGGAAAACGAGGACTTGGCAGACTTGGGGATGAGCGGCTTTCCCTGGGAAGCAGAAGACGACTCGCACGCGGCTTCGGTTGAAGATTTAACTTCGCATTCTAACCCATTTGCTAGCGACAGCGGGGCGATGGCTGCTTATGCTGATGCTTCGTCACCGCTAGACATGGATGAATTTGACGGCTCGGACTTTGGAGACCCTTTTGCCGATGACGCAGGGTTTGGTGGTGCGGGCTCGGGAGGTGCCAAATTGTCAGGGAACAGCGCACCAGACTCGGGACATTCGTTTTCAGAAGCTCCGACTCAAATGCTCAACGGTCAAGGTTTAGGCGCAGCTCAAATGGAGAATTCCTTTGACTCTAACCAGCTAGACTCCCGCACCGGGCCCTCGGATGACAATTTTGGTGAACCTTTTGCGCCCCTGAATTTGCCAGAGGAACTCGACTTCAACGACGACTACGACTACCAAACGCCGCCCAAGACAGGCGGGGCGAGCCGCGCCACAGGAGCAGCCCAAGACGCAGACCCCTTTGCCTCGCCGCTCCCCTCGTCGGGTTTCGGGTCTTCTCGATCGTCAAACAAGCAGCCGGAACCGGATGCAGACTACTCGTCAAACTATTCGCTGGCGGAAGACGAAACGCTGCTGATGGGGGGTGCCGTCCCCAACTCTCAAAGCCAAAGGTCGAGCCGAGGACAATTTAATTCGGTCGATCGTTCCAACTCGAACAGCAACGGTTACGGCAACTCGGAGCCCCCGGCATTTGGCTCTAGAGACAGCTTCGAGTTAGACGCTTTTGATGACGATGCTTTCAGCGATGCTTTCTCGATGGACGAAAACGAGCAAGCGACAGCTTTCGGGGCCGCCAACAAAAACAGCAGCGACTGGTCGCCCAAAACTGGCAACACTCAAGAACACAGCGGCTTTTTAGACGAATTTGACGAGTTTGACGATTTGGGGAATTTGCCGGACTTTGACATCTCAGAAGATGCCAACAGTTCTATCCTGACAAGAGGTAACACGAGTTTCGGCAACTCGACCAGCGGCATGATGGGCACGAGCGGCAGCAGCCTGGACTTTGATAACAGCGACGGCTCCGCAATTCGAGATGACGAGATATTTAGCATTTCCGGCCCGGCCGATCCGTCGGTGCCGACTTTTGCTCCCACAGAAACAGAAGCGATCGATACTTCGGTGACTGTTGAACAGGGGGGATTGGCTTTCTTGGAAAATGCCCCTTTGTTTACCAAACAGTTGTACACGGCAATCGGGGCGGGACTGGTTTCTCTGGTAGCTGTGGCTTTCGTGACTAACATTGCCTCCTATCAAGCTCTGCGCCAAGACAAGCCGGAGGCGATCGTTTACCTGCGCCAAACAGGCTGGGTAATGACCGCAGCCGCAGGCTTTACAAGCTTTTTGACTTCTTGGGGCATCGGTCAGTTGATCGCTAAGCAGGTTCGCAAGTCCTCGGACAATTTGCAAGCTCAGTTCGATGCTGTATCTCAAGGAACTTTGGACGCTCGCGCTACGATTTATTCGGAAGATGAATTTGGCAAAATGGCTGCTAAATTCAACCACATGGCGAAGGTGATCCAAACTACGATTAGCGATACCAGGCGCAAGTCTGACGAGCAAGAACAGGCAAAAGAAGACTTGCAGCGCCAAGTGATTCGCTTGCTAGATGACGTGGAAGGAGCGGCTCGGGGCGACTTGACGGTGACGGCGGAGGTGACGGCTGACGTTTTGGGCGCTGTGGCGGACTCGTTTAACTTGACTATTCAAAACCTGCGCGAAATCGTCCATCAGGTGAAGCAGGCGGCTCGGGAGGTCAGCAAAGGCGCTACGGATAGTGCCAAGTTTGCGGGCGATTTGTCTTCCGACGCGCTGCGGCAGGCTGAGGAACTGGCGGCGACTCTGAATTCGGTGCAAGTCCTCACCGACGCGATTCAGCGGGTCGCAGAGAGCGCTAGAGAGGCGGAAGAAGTGGCCCGGGGCGCGGCGGCAACGGCTCTGAAAGGGGGCGAGGCTGTGGAGCGGACGGTGGCCGGGATTTTGGAAATCCGAGAAACAGTAGCAGAAACTACGAGAAAAGTCAAGCGGTTGGCGGAAGCTTCTCAAGAAATTTCTAAGATTGTGGCTCTGATTGCGACGATCGCCTCTCGGACGAATTTGTTGGCCCTCAACGCCAGTATTGAGGCCGCCAGAGCAGGGGAAGCGGGTAGGGGTTTCGCGATCGTCGCGGATGAGGTGCGACAGTTGGCAGATCGATCGGCTAAGTCTTTGAAAGAAATCGAGCAGATCGTGATGCAGATTCAAAGTGAAACCGGCGCGGTGATGACGGCGATGGAAGAAGGGACGCAGCAGGTGATTGAGGGTACGAGATTGGCAGAACAGGCGAAACGATCGCTTGAAGATATCATTCAAGTAACTAATCGAATTGACGTGTTAGTGCGATCGATTACTGCCGATACTGTAGAGCAGAACGAAACAGCTCGCTCGGTGGCCTCGGTGATGCAGGCTGTCGAATTAACTGCTCAGGAAACGTCCCAAGAAGCGCAGCGAGTTTCCGGTGCTTTGCAAAATTTGGTAGGTGTTGCTCGCGACCTTTTGACATCGGTAGAAAGGTTCCGAGTAGAAACAGCAGAAAGACAATAATTGCTTGTTTAATGCTTTTTTTACTTGCTGACTTACAACCACGTTTCTGTGGCAATAATGATAGACAGAAAGCAACCTCGCAGCCTTGAAACCGCTGCGGGGAGGCTAATCTAGCACCTAAATAAACTAGGAGTTGTACAGATGGACAAGAACATAGTAGAGGTTGTTCCTGGTATATTTGGTGAGATTCAGCCGACTGGCTGTATTATCTGTACTCTCTCAAAAAATAGCAGGGGCTATGCCAACAAAAGACTTAAGATTGACGGTCAATGGAAAAGGCTTACAGTTCACCGTTTAGGATTAGAAAATATCTTAGGTCGTCCGATTAGATCAGAATACTTTTGTTGTCATAGTTGCGATGTTCGTAACTGCATTAATCCTAATCATTTGTGGGAAGGTTCTAGACTAGAAAATTCTCAAGATAGGTTTAGAAAAGGACGAATTAAAGATGTAGGAAGTACATCTGCTCCTAAACCTCAAAAACGACCGCGAGGCGTAGAAATAATTCCTGGTATTCGGGCCCAAATACAGCCGAATGGCTGCATGATTTGTATCTTGGCTAAAAGAAGTGATGGTTACGCTATTAAGGGTACTAAAATTAGTGGCAAAACTAAAAGTTTCTACGCTCACAGACTGGTACTGGAAAACAAACTGGGACGACCTGTAAAACCGGGTTATTTTGCGTGTCACAGTTGCGACGATCGCGGTTGTGTCAATCCCGACCATTTGTGGGAAGGAACTCCCGCCGATAACTCCCGCGATGCCAAGCGAAAAAAACCGCTTTCCTTTCGTTCCTGGCAAGATATGCCCTAACCGCAAACTAAAAGCCGAACAGGTGCAGCAGATTCGCTATCTTTTAGGTGAGGGGATATCGAAAGCAGAAATAGCTAGGACATTTGCAATATCTCGCAGTCAGATTATTCTGTTGGGAAGGGGAGAGATTTACAGAGATATTCTCTAAGAATACTAAAATAGACCCAATACAAAAACACTTAAAATCAGGAATAAAACTATGCTGCCGGAGCAACAACAGAGGATAATGGGCTACTTTATTGAGGAGGCAAAAGACCACCTCAATACGATCGAACAAGGGTTGCTGAACTTGCAATCGACGATCGAAGACCCAGAACTGGTAAACGAAGTATTTAGGGCCGCTCACTCTGTCAAAGGAGGAGCAGCGATGCTGGGGCTGACAAGCATCCAGCAAACGGCTCACCGACTAGAAGATAGTTTTAAAGTTTTAAAAGAGTGCAGCGTTAAGGTAGACCAACAGCTAGAATCCCTGTTCCTGCGAATTTTTGACACCTTGCAAGGGCTGTTAGAGCAACTGTCGGGGCCTTTTGGGCTGACAGAGGAGTTGGGAGAGCAGATGGTTCGAGATTTGGAACCGATATTTGAAGAACTCAACGGGCATTTGGGGGGACTCGTCGGACATTCGGGACACGATGCAGAGGAGAGCGGCCCGCTGCCAATACCTCAAAAAGTTGCAGCGGGGATGGGAGTTGGGGCGTTTAACTCCGAGATGAGTTTTGCTGGATCGGGGTCAGTTTACGCATTTGATAAAGATCCAGAAGAAAGCGCGCTTTCTATAGTATTTGAGTCGGATGTGCCCGCGAGGATGCGGGAAATGCTGCAAGAGTTTAAGCAGCCTGAAGGGGCAGAAAGTAGGCGCCAGCTCAAAAATATTTGTCGGAAGTTGGCTTTGGCTGGGGAGGAATTTGAACTGCCCCGCTGGGTAGAGTTGATCGGTGTGGTGGAAAAGGCGATCGCCAACACAGCAAATACCTACCGCACCTTAGCCCCAATGGCGATCAAGGATATCAAACAAGCCCAAGAACTGGTGCTTTCGGGTCTATATGAGTCGATCGAACCGAGTGCAAAACTTCTGGCGCTACTGCCGCCGGTTGTGGTTCCACAAACAGATTTTGAGGATTTGCTGGCATTCGCTCAACCCAGTACGTTGAGGACAAATGCAGTTTCTGCTGAGGATGCGGGCTGGGATCTCGACGGGTTTGGGGATTCTCAGGAGCCAGAACAACTGGTGCCGACTATTTCAGGGCTGAGCATGGAGGAGCTGTTTGACCAACTCGACGGGGGCGAAAGCGATGATAGCGCGGGACGCGGGGCGCAGCTATCGCGCCGCGAATCGGCTTTGTTCGGCGATTCCCCAGGGTTTGGAGAATCGGATATCGATACGGGTTCTTTTAGAACCTCGACCCGCACTGGCCCGGAGGTGGGGGCAGCCGAACTCAACACTTTAGCTGATTTGTTTGATGGTGAATCTCCGGATCTAGACGGGGCTTGGGAAGAAGAAGAAGACTTCGACTACGCCCAGTCTTTGAGGATGCCGACGGCGGGACTGCTGGAGTCAGACGATGATGATAATTCCGGCGATTTTACGGATTTGTTGTTTGACGAATACCTGGTGGAAAATTCGGAAACAGGGGCGGCGCCTCCGATTGATGACCTCACCAGTTTGTTTGGGGAGGATTTGCTGTTTGAAGGCGAGCGGGACGGTTCGGCGCTGGCGGCCGATCGCCCAAGTGCTAGTTTGAAACAGCAGCAGGCTCGCAAACAAGGTCAAAAGGCTAACAAAGGCGGTTTGAACCTGCCCGAGAAAATCAGGGATGCTGACAGCGGCCAAGCTGAGGAAGATGCGCTGTCCTCGCTATTGGATGAGGTGGCGGCCCAAACTTCTGCTGTGGCTTCCCAACAGGCGGCTGCAAAGGATAATTTGTTTGGCAGTTTGGAGGAAACAGTAGGCGAAGGAGTTCCGGCAGTTTCTGCAGATGGCGACGATCTCAACGATGAGCCTTGGGATTCGGGGGCGGCTGGGGCGCTGGATCGGCAGTCGGTTGATGATTTTGAGTTGCTCTCTCTCTCTGATGAGGATACGGATTTGAGCGAGCTGTTGAGCATTTCTTCTGGTTTCCTTTCTTCGGAGGGCGATCGGCATTTAGCTACTGGCAGCGGACTAAACGAGGAAATTGACAGCGTTCTTAATATGACATCAAACTCAGATTTAGATATCTCTGCGGATGGAAATTGGCTGGAAGATGCTTTTGGCGTGGAAGATGAGTCTGCACCACAGGCAAACTTGGAGCTGGAGGATACGGATTTAGATGCGCTGTTTGGAGATGTTGATTCTGGCCCGATTTCTGAGGATGATGCTGTGCGGGATTGGCAAGGAGCTGCTACTTCTAAAGAAGCTGCGGATTTGGTTGAGCTGTTCGGTTCTGTACCAACTGGTACTGAGTATGACGGGGAAGCTTCGGGACAAGGGGATGATTGGCTGAATTTAGATGCGGATTCTGAATCTCAGCGTGCGGCTGCGGCTGCGGCAGAGGGGGACGAATTGGCGAGTTTGTTCTCGATGTCGGAATCTGGCGGTGGCGAAGGTTTGACGGATTTGGTGGGAGTTGAACTTGTGGCTTTGTCTGGCGGTTCTGATGCGGAAATTTCTACCCCTGCGGGCCTAGATGTTGGGTCTGATGATAATGCTTTCGATTTGTTGGAGGATATGTTTGGGGAAACGCCCGTGAGGGCTGCTGATGCGGGATCTGCTCTTGATTTGCAGGGGTTGGCGGCTGGTGGAAGTGAGGATTTATTCGGTTCTGAGGCTGCGAATTTGTTCGATCGACCCGAATCGACAACAGAGGCTCCTGAGAATTCTAGCGGCGAGGATGATTTGTTTGACGCGCTGGAAACAGATTTTGGTGCTGGCGATTTAGAGGCGTTGTCTGGAGAATCTCTTGACAATATGTTTGAGGGCGATGCTGATTTGCTGGCTGCTCTGGAAACAGGAGCGACTCTCAACACCGAAGAGTTGGAGGGTTTTGATGATTTGTTGGATTCGATGGATGCTGGGACTCTGGTAACTTCGGAACTGACTTCGGGTTTGTGGGATACGGGCGATCGATCGACTGATGAAGATGCTTCGGATTTGGAAGATCAATCGCTAGCCGATTTCTTTAACAGCGCCGAAGCGAGCTCAGAAAATGATGCCGAAAGCAATTTTGACGATTTAGAAGCACTGCTAATTGCAGGGGGTGCTGGCGCTGCTGTGGCAGCATCTGGGGGAACAAATTCTAGCCCGGTGAACACGGAAGTTTTTTCGGATCTCGAAGAGTTGCTCAGCGAGAGCGCAACTATGCCGGAAATTCCAGCACCGCCGATCGCGGTGAATAAAGCTGCGACTAAACCTGTGCCTGCTGTTGTGGCAGTGTCCGATGACGAATTTGGCGATTTGGAAAAATTGCTAGAAGATTCCAAAGACTCAGGCCGCTCACAGGGGGAAAGCAATATCGGGCCGTCGGCGCTCAACAGATCGAGGCGGAATGCCAGGGCGGGCGGGTTCGGCGACCAGACGATGCGGGTGCCGGTCAAGCAACTCGACAACCTCAGCAACTTGATGGGGGAACTGGTAGTCAACCGGAACAGTTTGGAGCAAGACCAAGAACGGATGCGGCAGTTTTTGGACAATTTGCTCCACCAAGTGGCGCTGCTGAGCGATGTCAGCCAACGGACTCAGGATTTCTACGAGCGGAGTCTTTTGGAGATTGCTTTGCTGGCAAACCGCCAAGGACACCGATCGGCATGGCGCAATGAGGAGTCGGCCCACAGCCGGGAAAGTGCCTGGAGACCAGAGGAAATGGACAGGTTTACTCCTTTCCACAGTTTGGCTCAGGAGATTATCGAGCTGATCGTGCGGGTGCGGGAGTCGGCGGCGGACATCGAGTTTTTGGTGGATGAGGCGGATCAGGTGACTCGCCAACTGCGTCAAGTTACCACTCAACTTGAAGAAGGTTTGAATCGCGCCCGGATGAAGCCGTTTGCGGAGACGACGGACAGGCTGTTCCGGGCGGTGCGGGAAATTGCGATTAAGTGCGGGAAGCAAGCTCAGTTGCAGGTTGAGGGTAAGGATATTTCGATCGACAAGATGATTGTGGATCAGCTTTATGACCCGATGACGCACTTGGTGAATAATGCGATTACTCACGGGATCGAGCCGCCGGAGGTGCGTCTGGCGGCCGGGAAGCCGGCAGTCGGCAGGATTACGATTCGGGCTTTCCACCAAGGAAATCAAACGGTGATTTCGGTTTCTGACGACGGGGCGGGAATTGACCCGCAACTGGTAAAGGCAAAGGCGATCAAGCAGAATTTGCTGACGGCTGCTCAGGCTCAGAGAATGTCTCGCTCGGAAGTTTACGACTTGCTGTTTATGCCCGGTTTCAGCACTCAGGAACAGGCGACGGAGTACGCCGGCCGCGGGGTCGGTATGGATGTGGTGCGGACTTCTTTGCAGGAGATTCGGGGGACTGTGGGCATTGATTCGACGATCGGCAAAGGCACCGTATTTACGATCCGTTTACCTCTGGTGTTGAGTATTTCTAAGGCTCTGACTTGCATTAGCGATCGAGCTCGGATTGCTTTCCCCATGGACGGGGTGGAGGACATGATCGATGTACCTCGCGATCGGGTGACGGCGGGCGCCGACGGTTTGGCCTGCATTGAGTGGCGGGGTTCGATTTTGCCGTTCCGGCCGCTGCGCGATTTGCTGCCTTATCACCGCCATTTGGGCCGGGGCAGCGTTTACGGGTTTAATACTGACGATGACATGATTTCGGTAATCGTGCTGCGCTCTGCTGGGAATTTCTTGGCGGTACAGGTGGATCAGGTTTCGACGGAACAGGAAATCGTGATCAAGCAGTTGGAAGGGCCTGTGCCCAAGCCGATCGGGATTGCGGGTGCTACGGTGCTCGGGGATGGCCGGATCGTGGCGATTGCGGACGTTCTGGAGCTGATCGATTTGGCTACTGGCAGGCTGCGGAAGGAAGCTGGCGGTACGCTTTGGGAGGAGAGCGATCGAGCTGCTGCTGAGGCGGAAGTTGAGAAGACTGAGCCTACTGTGTTGATTGTGGACGATTCGATTACGGTGCGATCGCTCTTGTCGATTACTTTTGAGAAAGCTGGCTACCGAGTTGAGGAAGCTCGCGACGGTAAGGAGGCTTGGGAAAAGATGAAATCCGGGCTGCCTTGCGATATCGTGTTCTGCGATATTGAGATGCCGAGAATGGATGGTTTAGAGCTACTTTCTCGGATGCAGAAGGATGCGGTTTTGTGTGAATTGCCGATCGCAATGCTAACTTCTCGCGGTGCTGACAGACACCGCCAAATGGCTTACAGTTTGGGCGCGAAAGGCTATTTCACCAAGCCTTATTTGGAGGAGCAATTGATGGATGCTGCTGCTCGGATGTTGAAGGGTGAAGTTGTTGGTGCTCCGGCTGTTGTGTAAGTTAGGTGATGTTTAAAAGGCTGTGGGTTCTGTGAGGATTGAAGTCCTCGCAGGACTTGTATCATATGACGATCGATTACAGCATTTCTGAGCGACGATTTACTGCAATAAGTAAGGTTCGTAGTGCGGACTTTAGTCCGCAATAAGAGCGGACTAAAGTCCGCACTACGAACCTTTTTTATTAGGTAAATCGATTGGATATAATATAAGTCATAATGTAGTTA
The DNA here is from genome assembly GCF_013299165.1 of Microcoleus sp. bin38.metabat.b11b12b14.051. NCBI lineage: Bacteria > Bacillati > Cyanobacteriota > Cyanophyceae > Oscillatoriales > Microcoleaceae > Microcoleus > Microcoleus sp. bin38.metabat.b11b12b14.051. The sequence goes on along the minus strand of NZ_JAAFKD010000001.1, from coordinate 304,351 downwards.
ATTAGCAAGAAGTGGAATATCTATCATGAAAAAAAGATTATTTTTGAAAGCAGGTGTAGCCACAGTAAGCATGGCATGGTTGTCATCCTGTTTTGCTGGCAATTCAGATGTTATGGCTGCTTCTAAGGGTGTTTTTGAAGTTACTAAAACTGAGGCAGAGTGGCGCAAACTTTTGACTCCGGCACAGTTTGATGTGTTGCGAAAACATGGCACTGAACGCTCTCATACTAGCATTCTGGATAAGCAATATGGCAAGGGAATTTATGCGTGTGCTGCGTGTAATTTGCCAGTTTATGCGTCGCAAACTAAATTTGATAGCGGTACTGGTTGGCCGAGTTTTTACGATCCGATCAAAGGGGCGATCGCCACATCGATCGATAATTCGCTATTTGGGACTAGGATTGAGGTGCATTGTCGTCGCTGCGGCGGGCATTTGGGGCACGTATTTGATGATGGCCCTGCACCTACTGGTAAACGCTACTGTATGAATGGTGTTGCTATGAAGTTTATTGCTGGCTGAGATTCTTTCACTGCGATCCGAGAAACCGGGTTTCTGCGTAAATCTCGGTGAGGATGCTTAAATTCTCGTAGAAACCCGGTTTCTTGCACGATTGCGGGGTGTGGAATCCACAGTCATTCGTCCGCAAAACTGCTGGTGCAGGAGGGTTCGCGCGGATGGTATAGTGATTTGTGGGACGTGATGACGGGGATGTTATGAATGACGGCTGAAGAACTTTTAGAAAGATATGCAGCAGGACAACGCGAATTTCAGGGAGCTGACTTAAGTGGGATAGACCTCAAAGGTGCAAACCTGAGTGCAATAAACCTACAGAATGCAAATTTGTCGGGATCTGAGTTGAGTGAGGCAACTTTGAACAATGCAAACCTCGAAGGATCAAACTTCAGTAGAGCATCCCTGCTAGGAACAAACTTAGTCGGGGTGAAAGGAAATGCCAACTTTAGTTTGGCAGACCTCAGCGGTGCTGACTTGAGTAGGGCAAAGTTGTATGGTTCCAACTTGAGTCATACTAAGTTGAACAATGCAAACTTGAGTGATGCCGAATTATTCGCGGCACAGTTAACGAAAACTTCCTTCAAGGACGCAAATTTAAGTAGAGTAAATCTTACAAGCTCAACATTAACTGGAGCAAACTTGACTGGAGCAGAATTGAGTCAAGTGAACTTAAAGGGTGTTAGTCTCCAAGATGTCAATTTTCAGAGAGCCAAACTCAGAGGTGTCAATCTATCTGGATTTAACTTATCAGGCATGAATCTAACTGAGGCGGATCTTAGTGCAGCAGACCTCACAGGGACTAATTTGACAAAAGTTTGTCTGAAAAGGACAAATCTAGAAAAAGCTAGTCTTAAACAAGCAAGTTTGATGATGGCAAATTTGGATGGAGCCAACTTTCATAAAGCAGACTTGACTGATGCTAAAACCTATGGTTGGAATATCCAAAATGCAGACTTCACTGGTGCTATAATGCCCGATGGAGAAATCTACCAGCCAGAAACTTCTGACGCAGAACTCTACCAGCCCGAAACCTCAGAAAAATTATCCCAAAAAGTGACATCTATGACGCGCAAAATTATTCGTACTGACAAAGCACCGGCACCTGTGGGCCCTTACAATCAAGCGATCGCCGCCACGGGCACTATGCTGTTTGTAGCTGGTCAAATTGCGATCGACATTCGACTCAACGATATCGTCTACACCGACGATGTGGGCAAGCAAACCGAACAAGTTATGGCAAATCTCGAAGCGATTCTCACAGAAGCCGGCGCTACTTGGTTGGATGTCGTAAAAACTACGGTTTTTCTCAAGGATATGAATGATTTCGCCGCCGTGAATGCGGTTTATGGGAAATATTTTGATGCGGAAACTGCGCCGGCGCGGGCTTGTGTGGAAGTTGCTCGCTTACCGAAGGATGTTTTGGTAGAGATTGATTGTATTGCTGTTATTTAAATTCGGGGACTCGGCGGTTGAAACCGCGTCTACACAAACGATGTCCGCCTCCGCGGACTCAAGAAATAAAGATGGGACGATGGGACTCGGCGGTTGAAACCGCGTCTATACAAACGATGTCCGCCGGACGCCAACTAAGAGTAAAGTCGATCGCCATTAATAGACCTCTTTGCAAAAATATCTGGGACGGGCAAGATGCCCATCCCACAAAAAGTTTTTTCTCTTGTGGGATGGGCATCTTGCCCGTCCGAAAATTTGATTAAAAGGATTTTTGCAAGAGGTATCATCAATATCTGTCAAAATCTTAGCACCAATATTCGAGAAATCGAAGGGTAAAGTGCGCGACTGTCTTTACTCCCACAGCCGATCGCACTTGATCTGTCGCTGTCGCGCACTCTACACCCAAATCAACCGGAAACAACCGGATTGAATCTTAAGCAAGCAATTAGCAATTACCGTCCAAGCAATTACCAATTACCAACTACTGAGCAATTAGCAATTAGCAATTACCTTCCAAGCAATTACCAATTACCAACTCTAAACTACTTATTCAACGCTTCGCGGGCGGCTACCGCTTCGTCGGGATGAATATTTAAGCGGGTCAAATTAATCCGACCTTTATTGTCAATTTCTCGCACTTTGACAATCACTTCATCATTCACGGCTAACTCGTCTTCCACTTTCCCAACGCGGTAATCCGCTAGCTGGGAAATGTGAATCATTCCTTCTTTTCCTGGCAGAATTTCGACGAAAGCGCCGATCGGAATAATTCGAGTTACGCGGCCAACATACACATCTCCAGCATTCAACTTGCGCGTCATGCCGAGGATTATGCTATAAGCCCGCTGAGCTTTTTCGCTGTCGTTACCAGCAATTGTCACGGTTCCGTCGTCTTCGATGTCAATTTTGACACCAGTTTCTTCGGTGATGGCTTTGATGGTTTTGCCACCTGGCCCAATTACCAAACCGATAAATTCTGGATCGATTTTCAGCGTTAGCAAACGCGGTGCAAACGGCGACATTTCCTTGCGGGGAGTGTCGATGGTTGCTAGCATTCTTTCTAAAATGTGCAGTCTCGCGGGTTTGGCTTGACGGATGGCATTTGCGATCGCATCTAAGGGCAAACCTTTGATTTTCATGTCCATTTGCAAAGCAGTAATTCCGGTGTCGGTACCGGCTACTTTGAAGTCCATGTCGCCTAAGAAGTCTTCAATTGCCTGAATGTCAGTCAAAATTCGGACTTCATCGCCTTCTTTGATTAACCCCATTGCCGCACCGCTGACGGGTTGGGAAAGGGGAACGCCTGCATCCATTAATGCTAGCGTTGAGGCGCAAACTGAACCCATTGAGGTTGAACCGTCGGAAGAAAGGATTTCGGAGACTACGCGAATCACGTAGGGGAAATCTTCTTTGGAGGGCAAAACAGGCAGCAAAGCGCGTTCTGCTAGGGCTCCGTGACCTATTTCTCGGCGTCCGGGCGATCGCATCGGCTTGGTTTCTCCCACGGAAAACGGGGGGAAATTGTAGTGATGCAGGTAGCGTTTGTCTTGCTGTGGGTGCAAGTCGTCTGCTAAATCTTGGGCGTCTCCTGGAGTTCCCAGGGTAGCTGCGGACAGGACTTGGGTTAACCCGCGATTGAACAACGCACAGCCGTGTACTCGCGACGGCAGCACGCCTACGCGACAAGAAACGGGTCGCACCTCATCTAGCTTGCGGCCGTCTACACGGACGCCATCTTCGATGATTTGCTTACGCATCATTTTTTTGGTAACGTCTTTGAAAACGTTGCCAATTGTCTTGCTGTTGGCAGTGGCTGCTACTTTGATCGGATCGTCTTCGGCAAGTTCGGCGATCGCAGCTTCAACTTGATTTGCTTTAACTTCGTCTAAAGCTGCATTCCGTATGATTTTGTCTTTTTCAAATCTTGACAAAATGATGCGGATGGGTTCTTGGGCGCGATCGCGAATAAAGTTTTCTAGGGCTGAATCCTGCGGTGGGCGTTCCTCTACCACGAAGTCAATGCCCAATTCTGCCATGATTTCGCGCTGGGCTTGAATCAAGTCACAGGTTGCTTCGTAGCCAAAGTCGATCGCCTCGATGATATCCTGTTCCGGCAGTTGGTTAGCGCTGGCTTCCACCATGATTACTCCGTCTGGAGAACCGGCTACCACGAGATCCAACTCGCCTTCTTTGATTTCGCTGTAGGTGGGATTGATGATGAAATCGTCTCCTACCAAACCGACTCGCACCGCGGCCATTGGCCCGTAAAACGGCATTTTTGCCAGCAGAATCGCTACGGAAGCGCCTGTCACCGCCAAAACGTCGGGGGGTACTTGTTCGTCCATCGACAGCGTTGTTGCTACGACTTGGATGTCATCTCGCAAC